>JAUWKK010000197.1 GCA_030614245.1 Planctomycetota bacterium
CGACGCGCTGCTGCCGATCCGGTACGACGATGACGACAGCCCCGTGAAGGTGCGATCCGAGACGCGTGAGAAGATCCGCAGTAAACTTCGCGCCGGCGAACTCGAAGACCGCGAGCTCGAGATCAGCGTGGAGGACAAGCCGAGCATCGAAGTCGTATCGAATGCGAGCATCGAGCAGGTGGGCGTGGACTTGCAGAGCGCCTTCGAGCGGATGCTGCCGACGCGGGAGATCACGCGCAAGCTCAGGATCAGGGAGGCGCGCCGCGTGCTCGAAGACCAGGAAGCCGAGCGCATGATCGACCGCGAAGAAGTGCACCGCGAGGCCGTCGAACGCACCGAGAATACGGGCATAATCGTCCTGGACGAGATCGACAAGATCGCCGGCCCGACGAGCGGCAAAGGGCACGGGCCCGACGTCTCGCGCGAAGGCGTGCAGCGCGACCTGCTGCCGATTGTCGAGGGCTCCTCGGTGCCCACTCGCTATGGACGCGTTCGCACCGACCACATCCTGTTCATCGCCGCGGGCGCGTTTCACATGTCGAAGCCATCGGACTTGATCCCCGAGCTGCAGGGGCGGTTCCCCATCCGCGTCGAACTCTCGGAACTCGGCCGGGATGATTTCGTCCGAATCCTCACCGAGCCGGAAAACGCTCTCATCAAGCAATACGAGGCCCTGATGCAGACCGAAGACGTCGCGGTGGAGTTCGACGCGACTGCCATTGATGAGATCGCCCGGATTGCCGCAGTGGTGAACGAGCGGATGCAGGACATAGGCGCCAGACGCCTGCACACCGTAATGGAGAAGCTGCTCGAGGAGATTTCGTTCAATGCGCCCGAGATGTCGGGACAGACCGTCCGCCTCGACGCAGCCACGGTGACGGAGAAGCTCAAGGACATCGCCGAGGACGAGGACCTGAGCAGATATATTCTGTGATCAAACCGTACCCACGGCGTTGCCGTGGGCTATTCTATTTCGCCCCTTACGGGGCTGCAAGCCAATGCCGGTATTCTCACCAGGCCAAGCACATGCTTCATGTCGGCATCCAGACCCTCTTATCTGCGTTCATCTGTGGTTCCACTCCTTCCACAGGCGTGCCGTAGCTCCGCTCATCACAAGCGGTGCCGAACAACGCAACCAGTTCAGTGACGGGGGAATAGGCTACTTCTCGTCAACGAGCCAGAAGTCGTAGCCAGTCCTGATGTTGGGGCGATGATCGAACCTGACTGCTACGCCCCACAGGGCGTCGTCGGGGTTCGCGTCCTTTTCCTGCACTATTTCATCGATACGCAGCACGCGCGCACTGGCAGTAAGTGCAAGGGGTGCGGCGGAATCCTCAGTCGAGCCGGGGATCGCGATGCGCACGGAGACCTTGGATGCCTCGCGCAGGCCCCAAGCCGTGTTGGTGTGGAAATAGACACCGCCCGAGCTGACGTTCTGTGTTATCCCGCTGCACGGAACTGGGGTGCCGTACGCCGAGACCGGGGCGAATTCCAGCTGGAACTGAATGTCCTTGCGCGGGTCCTTGCGCCGTTCCATTTCTGCTGTCATCCGCTACCACTCCGCTGAAATTGCAGAACTATCGTCTCCGTCTTTATAATAAGGGGAAGGGTGCAATTGTTGTGCCATTTACGGGAAATATTGGCGAAAGATTAGACCGGTCGCCGTATTCCATTGATAACGCACGATTTACGGCGTCTTGACAGCCTGGATACCAGAACGGCCATCCTTGCCGGATTTTGCGACATGTTGCCTGAATACAACACCCCAATGGGTCGAAGAGCCGCGATTAGTACTCGAACTAGTTAGTTGGCAGGAGATTACACAAGAGTCGCTTTTTTTGAACATGCATGTCGGCTTTTTGCAACAGTTCCGTCTGAAACCATAGCCGCTCAGCGCTACGGCAAAGCACGCATCACGTAAGGAAACATAAGTTGCATCACTTCCTTACACCGTGCGCGCGCTTCAAGCATTTCCCGCTCGCCTCCCGGAGCCGCCACCATCGTGCTCGTCTTGACCAGAGCGTTCGTGCTCCTGCCGCTCGCGAGATTCGACATCAGCATGTCCCACTCGTGCTGGACGTAGTTGGGTGTTACCTTTTGACTGCACTTGTAGAAAAAGTGAACCAGGGTTATGCCCTTATCGCTGGAGAGGACCAGTTCGACGACTTCGAGGTCGATTGTATCTCCAAGCGGCATGTCGGGGGGCAACTCTCCTGCATCCGGGCTGATTTCGGATGTGTCTCTTGGGAGCCGCACGGGGTACTTGACGACATTGCGACAGGTGATTTCCCGCCCGCCGCCGACCATGCACTCTTCCGGTGCGTGGACGGCCGTACGGTCGTCCATAGCAAAGACAACGCTGAAGATAACATCCCGCACGCCGCTCTTGCTGAACGCGCGCTCGAGCACGTCGGTTGTCCGGAGTGTATCTGTTACTGGTTTGGACACGGGTAGATCGACCCCCGACCACCCTCCCACCTCCGAGGGCAGCAGGCGCCTGGCGTAGAGCTGCTTGTTGCCGTCGAGCTGCGCCATTCCATAGTACCACGCGGCCGACACCGTGATACCGAGCACTATGATGACTACCCAATGGCGTTTGGTTATCATTTCGCCTCCTCGCCGGCCGGTTGCGGCTTCGGCCCGATCCTTGCCAGGAGCTTCTCGAACGAGAAAAGCACCACAAAAGCGATGATGTAAACGAGGATACCGGTGATGTCGTGCATGGTTCCCCATTCGCCCGTCAGGCCCCCCAGGCCGAGTTTCTCAAGGTAGTTTATCTTCACGGCCACGGCGCTGTTCCAATGCAGCGCGATGAGGGTAATGAGCAGTATCCGTGCAAGGTTTGCAATAAATGCGGCGGGGATGGACACGGCAAACAGCGCCAGCCGCTTCCAGAGCGTTACGTCGGTGACGTATGCAAAAA
This sequence comes from Planctomycetota bacterium, assembly GCA_030614245.1. Classification (GTDB taxonomy): domain Bacteria; phylum Planctomycetota; class PUPC01; order JABMSA01; family JAUWKK01; genus JAUWKK01. The sequence continues at coordinate 2,924 of JAUWKK010000197.1, forward strand.
GCGCACCGAAGGCGATCAAGGCGATAAGTGACCGCAGCCCGCTGCAGACGGAGCCGACGACCAGCTCATCCACCTCGCCGTCGCTGCGAACGAACGTCATCTTGCTGCCCTCCTGGACGATCCCGTAGTCGAGCCAGTTGAGGATTCGTACGGAGCTGCTCCCGGCGAGCATCTTCATCCGGAAGCTCACCTTGTTCACGAATTGAGTGGGCGCGGGCACCATTACGACCAGGAACAGCAGCGGGAAGAGCACCTTCCAGGTGACCTTGCGTCCCCAGAGGTAAAGCACGAGCCCCAGCAGCACAACGATGAGCGAGACGCCCGAGAGCACGTTGATGCGCGAGAAAGCTCCGGCTATCCGCATCAGGCAGCCGAAGATCAGGATCGCCAGCCCGCCGTTCCACGGCCGTGGCGACAGCTTCGACAACTCCTCGCGCATCCTATAGACAAGATAGATCGAGATCGGCGGGATGAGATAGCCGTGGGAGTAGTAGCCGTCTTTCAGATCCCATTTGCCCTTGAAATCAAGCGCGACGTGAAAGAACGCTCCACCCATGAGCAGCGCTATTATCAACAGCCCCGAATGTCGCCGCAAAGCATCTGTCATTCGCTGACTCCGGAGGACCATTCTCCAGGGTTCATCAATATCTGCACACCCTGCCGGCTGCGGATGCACGCATACAGTCTCTACTTAGTATTCTACTACTTATTTGGATTATCGTCAACTTCGTGCGGCGGTTCCACAGCCGGCAATTCTTTAGTTTCCGCGTCGTCGGGGGCTGAATCGTCCGGTTCGAGCGTCTCGATGGGGCCGCTGGGCGCCGACGCGGCCGGCAGAAACGGTTCAGCAGTGGCCTCGGGGGCGGCGGAGGCCGGCGGGGGCGGTATTTCGGCGCGGCCGACGCGGTCCCACGTCACCTTCTGTGAGCCGCGCAGATAGCGAACTAAGCCCCACAGCAGGCCGATGTTCATCCCCACGAGCACGTGGGGAACCTTGCACAGACGCCCCATCAAGCTGCTGGGCTCTCCGAAATGGCCCGCTACTACGGCTGCATAGAACAGAATGTGCATACCCAGGAGCACCGTGTAGGTCGGCGCCGTCACAAGGGCGATGTTCACCGCCAGCAGGCCGATCATAGCAATAGGCACCGACCAGCGGAATATCTTGTGCGACCAGAACGAGAACGCGATCGCCCCGTTGAGCGGATTGAGCATCGGCCGCAGCATCACCGCCGCCTGCCAGTTGCCCGCGGCAATCCGCCGGCGGCGCACCAGTTCGCCGTGCAGAGTCCCGGTCGTATGCTCGTCGGCCATTGTCTCGGGATCATAGACGATCCGGTAGCCCTTCGACCTGATGAGCATCGGGATGACGAAATCGTCGACGATCGTGTCGTCCGGGATCGGCGTGAAGAGCTCCTTCCTGACCGCATACAGGCCGCCGTTCGAGCCGAGGACGAGGCCCAGCTTGTTCTCCATGAACTTCAGCATCACCTCGTAACGCCAGTACAGGCTTTCGCTCTCGATTTCGCCGCCCGGGCCCGTCAGGTGAAGTTCGCCGCAGACGGCACCCACTTTCTCGTCGCTGAAATGCCGTACCAGCGCCTTGATCGCATCGGGCTTATACATCGTGTTCGCATCCGAGAGCACGACGATCTGCGAACGGGCCATCTCGACTATCTGGTTCATACGCGCGGGCGTGCCGTGACGCTCGCCGTCGGCCAGCAGCTTCACTCGCTCCGAAGCGTACCGCCGCACGATCTCGTCGGTCCGGTCGTCCGAACCGTCCGAAATCACGATTATCTCGAGCTTCTCGGACGGATAGTCCAGTGCCAGGCAGTTCAGCAGCTTCTGCTCGATCACGCCCTATTCGTTATAGGCCGACAGGCCCAGCGTCACATTCGGCAGCTCGAATTCCAGCTCGCGCCGGCGGCGCTCGCCGCGCTGGAAGACGTACATCAGGTCGCGCTTCGTCTGCACGAGGCTCGACAGCACAAAGAGTATCAGCGGATAGCCCACGTAGACGTAAAAGATGAACGCCGCCAGCAGCCAGAAAATGATTTTCAGAATGATCATGTCTTGCTATTCCATAGAACTACTGGCCGTACCTCGGGCCTGTCACGTTCCCATCGAGGAACTCTTCCGCCCACAGCTCGATGTTCATCAGCAGCCAAATGTGGCCGCTGAAATCGCGCCGCTGCTCCCTGTGCTCGAGCAGGATGCGCTCGATGCAATCCGGATTGAAGAGCCCCCGCCGGCGCGCCTTCCCGTCCAGCAGGATTTCGCCGGCCATTCGATTGAAGTCCTCGGCGAACCACGCCTTCAGCGGCACCGGGAAGCCCATCTTCCGGCGGGTCAGAATTGATCTCGGCAGCTTATCGCGCATCACCCGCCGCAGCACCCACTTGCCCGTGCGGCCGCGAAGCTTCACGCGCGAAGGCATCGACGAACACAGCTCTACCAGGCGGTGATCCAGAAAAGGCACGCGGCTTTCTATCGAAGTCGCCATGCTCATCTGATCCTGCTTCATCAGCAGTTCGACCAGATACGTCTTGATGTCGGCATACAGCATCCTGCCGAGCGTATCGTCGGCGCCGCTGTCGTTGAAATACTCGATGTGCGAGGCGTATGCCGGCGCCGCGTCATCCGGCTGGTCTCTAAGGATTTCGCCCCGGAGGGCGGCAGTAAAGATAGTGTGGAAGTTATCGTATATCGCCCGGCGCGGATCGGCATCGAGGTAGAGCGGCGTGTGGCTGATGCGTTTTCGCCATTTGAGCGAGAGCGGCAGATCCCAGAGCTTCCGCCTGGTCCATCGGCGGATGCCGGCTCCGCCCAGGAGATCGAG
>JAUWKK010000384.1 GCA_030614245.1 Planctomycetota bacterium
GCCCTTTCAGGGCTGGATTCCTGTCCACACATTCTGTCCCAGGGCGTTGCCCTGGGCTATTCTACTTCGCCCCTATGGGGGCTTTATGAGCGCCAACCCGCGCCCCGCTTGCGGGCGTGACCCTTGCCGTGGCGCGGTATCGAGCCCCCGGCCGGGCAGGAACGTCCGATGTATTCTGCTCTCTGAAGTATCAGCTTGGGGCCTCCACGTGTTCCAGGTGCGGGCCCGTCTCAAGCGGGTTCGTCGCGTCAAGAAAAAAGGAGTTCATCATGGAGAAGTATCTGTATCTTTCCCTGATTCCGGAGTCCCTGGTAGCCTCTATGTTACCGCCTGAGGAGTTCGGTGCCTATCTGGCGACCGGTACTCGCAAGAGGCCCCATGGCGAAGCCATGTTTTTCCAACTCAAACGAGACCTGGAAAGCGACTACTTCGAGCTTTCGGATGTAGACAAGCGCTGTGTGCCACATCCTGACGGTCAACCGAAACATTCTGTATATCTCGCCATCTATCGCGTCCTCGAGAATGTCCCTCTGGACGCCATCGAGAGCCTTTGGCTGATTACGGCCCACGGCCGCGCTCTCGAGCTCGTGCAGCGTGAACTGCCGCCGCCCCCCCGGGAGAACTATCATCTTTACCAGGAACTGTGTCCGGTTCATCCTCTTATTGCCAGCTCACTTAGCCCGGACAAGTTCTGCCGGCTTATCACCGATACCCGCAAGCCGATCTCAGTACCGAGAATATGCTTTGTCGAACTGCAACTGGGCTGCTTGACTGACGATCCCTCCTCTGGCGGATCACTGGACTTGCCGTATCACAACATAGACCATATCCGCGCTTGCCTCAATGAGCTCAGAGCGGACACTGGGAAACAGACGAAGACAGTCAACCGGATTTCGCAGCAAGTCATCATCTATCGCTGTGTGAAAGGCGGCTTTTTTGTCGGCGACGGGGAAAAAATGGTTCACTATCCATACCCGACACGGGAAGAGCTCGAAAGTGAGCACTATGCCTGGTGGCGATGTGCGAATGATACCGAGATCGAGCATGTCATGCACGGTGCATAGAGCCCCGACGTACCGGAGGCCTGTTCGCCGTCCGCCGTCCGCCGTGCCGGAGGTTCATTCCTCGCGCAGCGCCCTGGCAATAGCCTGACCGAATCCCTCCGCAGCGGTCGGCCCCTCACCAGTGATGACCTTGCCGTCACATTCCACGGGTGCGCCCGTGTAGTTCGCTCCACACCGTTTCAGGTCCGACGCCCGGGAGGAGAAGCACGTTGCCTTTCTGTCCTTCAAGACGCCCGCTCGGGCGAGTGTTGAGGGTGCGATGCAGATAGCTCCGAGAACCTTACCTGCCGCTGCGGCGTCCTTGGCAATCTGGTGAGCGGTTGTATTGTCGAAGTGCTCGCTGGCGCCGCTCCCGCCAATGAAGATGATCGCGTCGTAGTCATCCACTTTCACGTCAGCCAACAGGGTATCGGGCTTTGCCCTGGCTCCAAGCATTCCCTTGGATTCATTCAGCGAGGAGCTGGCGATCGTTACGGTAGCCCCGGCGCCCTCGAGGATCGCCTTGGGTTTGAGCAGTTCTTCGTCCCGAAACTGCCGGCTTGCTATAATCATCACTACTGATTTGCCTTGCAAGTCTGTCATCTTTGCTGTTTCCTTCGGTTCTTCTGCGGGCCCCTTTCCGCCGCACGAATAGAGCACGCCCGAAATACAGGCTATTCCAACAAGAATCGGCCCCACACGATGTTTTTCATTCATCGCACTTTCCTCCAAAAAGAATCGACGCAAGCTGTAATGGCCGTCCCATGACGATGCTATCCTGTGCGGGCCCTCTCGTCAAGGAAAAAACTCATATCTCAATGGCTGATCCCTCGCCACCGCCGTCAATCCTCCATCCCCAGAGCGTGCCTGAGGAACTGCCCGGTGTACGAGGTCTTGTTCCGGGCTATCTGCTCGGGAGTGCCTCTTGCAACAACGTAACCGCCGGCGTCGCCGCCTTCCGGGCCGAGGTCGATTATGTAGTCGGCGCTCTTGATCACATCCAGGTTGTGCTCGATCACTACCACGGTGTTGCCCATGTCGGCCAGGCGGCCAAGCACGTTGAGCAGGGTGCGGACGTCGGCGAAGTGCAGGCCGGTGGTCGGTTCGTCGAGGACGTAGAGCGTCTGCCCGGTCGCCCGCTTGCCAAGCTCGGTGGCGAGCTTGACGCGCTGCGCCTCGCCGCCGGACAGCGTAGTGCTGGGCTGCCCGAGGCGGATGTAGCCGAGGCCGACGTCCTTGAGCGTCTGGAGTATCCGGCCGGCGCGCGGGAAGTTCTTGCAGAAATCGAGCGCCTCCTCGACGGTCATGTCGAGCACGTCCGCGATGCTGGCTCCCTTGTACTTGACTTCGAGCGTCTCGCGATTGAACCGCGAGCCTTTGCACACCTCGCAGGTGACGAAGATATCCGGCAGGAAGTGCATTTCGATCCGCTTCCTGCCCTGCCCCTCGCAGGCATCGCATCGGCCGCCTTTTACGTTGAAGCTGAACCGCCCCGGTGCGTAACCGCGTATTTTCGCCTCTTTCGTCTTGGCGAATATCTGCCGCACCTCGGTGAAGACGCCCACGTAGGTGGCGGGATTCGACCTGGGCGTGCGGCCGATCGGCGATTGGTCCACCTCGACTATCTTGTCGATCCGCGCGACGCCCTTGAGCCCGCGATGTGCCCCGGGCTTCACCCCACCCGGGCGGGCAGGTTTTCTCGTCGAGTATATCTGCCGCTTGAGCGCTCGGACGAGTATCTCGCCGACCAGCGTGCTCTTGCCCGCGCCGCTCACGCCCGTCACGCAGATGCTACCGCCCCGCGGGAACGGCACGTCGCGCTTCTTCAGGTTGTGCTGGCCCGCGCCCAGGCCCCAGCCGGC
>JAUWKK010000366.1 GCA_030614245.1 Planctomycetota bacterium
AAGACGTCAGGAAACTGGCGAGTTGCGCGACGAGCAAGCAATGCGCCCGGTAAGCCGGCCGAGCTTCTTGAAAAGGAACGACCATCGTGGCGCCTGATTACAGCGACAAAGTTATCGAGCACTTCACGAACCCCCGGAATGTAGGTGTGGTAGAGAACCCCGACGGTCTGGGGAAAGTAGGCAACCCAATCTGCGGCGACGTGATGGAGCTTACCATAGCGGTGACAGACGACGTCATACAGGACGCCAAGTTCCGCACGTTCGGTTGTGCTGCGGCGATAGCCACGTCTTCGATCCTGACGGAAATGGTGAAGGGCAAGACAATCGACGAGGCCCTGAAGATATCCAACGGTGCCGTCGTTCAAGCTCTCGGCGGTCTGCCGAGCAAGAAACGGCACTGTTCCGTGCTCGCCGAGGAAGCCCTGCAATCAGCCATAGCGAACTTCTATGAACGCAGGGGCCGGGCTATTCCCGAGCCCATCCGGTCGAGGCTGAAGCACCTGGAGCAGGCCGGTAAACATTAGATTTCGCTTTGGATATCTCCGACGGGTCGGGCTTCTTGCCCGACTTCTTGTGGCCGAGCCTGCCATATTCCATTGCTCCCGCGGACACGACAGCCGATGGCGGAAAACTCATCCACCCAGCCGTGCAGCTACAGCCGAACGATTGAGCTTGCACTGGTGGGAGCCGTCGTCGTTCTTGCGATAATCATGCGCATGCGGGGCATCTCGGAGCAGGGCCTGCGCTTCCACGATGAGGGCACATACTACCAGTTCGGAACAACACTGCTGGTGGGCGAACCCGGCTATGGCCGCGAGATATTCTACAAGCCCGGCATGGCCGTGCTGATGTACGGAGCTTTCGCGGCTTTCGGCCACGCCGGTTCGTCTGCTCTACTGCTCAACTCCCTGGCGGGCGTCGGCACTGTCATCCTCGCGTGGTATCTCGCGCGCCGTCTCGCCGGCAGGTTCGCAGCATTCGGCACAGCCGCTGCATGCGCCGCCATGCCTTACATGCTGTTCTATCACCGGTCGGCGATGACAGAATCACCTTATTTCTTTCTCGCACTCGCGTCGCTCACTCTTGTGGTCGTCGGCCTCGACCGAGCCGACCGGGAAGCTGAAAGGTCTACGGCGCCGACGCTCAGTTTCGTGGCGGCCGGTCTCTGCGCCGGATTCGGGTATGCCGTCAACGCCCCGGCGGCGCTGATCTGGGCGCTGGTAGTCGTCGGCGGTGTTGTACACCTGCGCGGTCGGCGCGTATCCGCGCGCGACATCGCTATTTTCGTTGCGGCGAACGCCGTCGGCTTCGCCTGCGGTGCGGTTATCCCGCATGCCGTCTGCAGCCCCTACGCACCAGCGGAGACGGCCTTCTCGCCTGAAGCTCGGCTGGGCAACATTCTTCAGTTCAGCCCGCGCTTCTTCTGCCTGAGGCACCTGTTCCGGTATGCGGGGCCGCCGGTCCTCATTCTGGCGGGGATGGGGGCTTTCCGAGCATGGAATACCCGCCACCGATTTCGCGGGTTCCTGATGATCCTCACGGCCGGGCTGCTGCTCTTCTACGTGCAGACCGATATGACCTGGCCGAGGCTGTTCTTCCCGCTCGTGCTGCCGGTCGTGCTGCTGGCCGGTTTCGGGGTTGATTTCATCGCGGAACGCTTCGGGCGGACATCGCTCCGGCGCTGGGGCATCGCGCTCGCGCTTGCGGCTGTGATGATCGGCCTCGGGCTCCGGCAATCGCTGCCGATTATCAACCTGAGATCCGGCTACTGCGAGGCCGCGCGATTACTCGAGAAGGAGAAATCATACAACACCATAACGTTCCACGGTTGGACAATCCTGAGCGCGCTGACCGGCCGCAGGTTCGTCGCCGATACACAAGAGAGCCTCTTTGCCAACTGCTTCCAGCCCGGCAGCCGCGAGACGCCAGAGCAGCGCATCAGGAAATTCGTCGGCAAGTACGGATCAACGCACTTGGTCGTCGATTACTTTTTCTGGAAGCAACTCCGATCCCCCGCAGCACGCGAGCGCTTCGCCCGGTTTCTCGAGACCAGTCCGCCCGACAGGGTCATCCCCAACCCCATCGCCGGCCACCGCCCGACCATCGCCGAAGACGGTGAATCGAGCCTCGACATCCTCGAAGCCCCGAACGCCCGGAACATATACATCTGGCGGCTGCCTTTCCGCGAGCCATAACGTGGGGCAGGCTTTCAGCCTGCCATTTCATGCATTTGCAGCCTGGAAAGGCTGCACCACATGCTAATGCCATCAGCGTTTCAGCCAGCTCTCGATGCGCAGCTTCTCGCCCATCCACACGTCTATGCAGCCGTAATCCCAGGTCGCTGCCACTTCGACGCCGGCTTCATCGAGCTTTGACATGACTTCTTCCGAGCGCATGTACACCGGCGCACTGAGCAACGCGACGCTCGGCTTGACGTGATCGAGCAGAACCCCAATGTTCCCCACTGGCCGCCCGTGGTGCGGCATCACTATCACGTCGGCCCGGGCTTCTTCACTTCTCAGGACGGCCGCAATGCCCCGTTCCTCGATATCGCCCGTCAGCAGCACCGTCCCATCGGACGTGCGTATCGACAGCACGACGCTCGTCTCGTTGGAGTTCTCGCGGCCGGTGGTCATCGGCGGCGGGAGCGGGTGAAGCACCTTAACGTCCGCCCGCCCCAAGCCGCCGATCATCTCGCCCGCAACGACGGCATGAACGGGCACGTCATACTTTCGGAACCAGTTCATCAGGCCTCGAGCCATTGTGCCATCCCCTGCCTCGAGCATGGCGGCGGGGCAGACGGCCATGCCCACGTCGAATCGCTCGAGGATAGCCGGCACGCCGCTCACGTGATCGATATCCGAGTGCGAGCACACCAGCAGGTCGATCCGCCGCACACCCCGCTGCAACAGCGCCGGGCCGACGGTGTACGCTCCCGGATCGAAGAACAGATGCCGCGTGCCGCAATCGTACAGGATGTTGTAACCATCGGGCGTCGTTACGAACACAGCCAGGCCGTGGCGGGTATCGAAGCAAGCCACACGCATCGGGCCTGGCCGGGGCTGAAGCGTCGTTGATAT
>JAUWKK010000090.1 GCA_030614245.1 Planctomycetota bacterium
ACAAGATCATCTTCGCGACCGGCCCGCTGACCGGTTCGCCCGCGCCCTCGGCGAGCCGCTACATGGTGATTACGAAGAGTCCTCTTTCGGGCACAATCGCGTGCAGCAACTCGGGCGGCCACTGGGGCCCGCAGCTCGAGTTCGCCGGCTACGATATGATAATCATCGAGGGCAAGTCGCCCGAGCCGTGCTACATCGCCATCCGCGACGACGAGGTGGAGATACGCGATGCCAGGAAGCATTGGGGCGGGCTGGTCGGCAAGACTACCGACGCTCTGCGCGAGGAATTCGGCGACCCGAGGGCCCGAGTGCTGATGATCGGCCCGGCAGGCGAGCGCATGAGCCCAATCGCCGCCGTAATGAACGACAAAGACCGCGCCGCCGGCCGGAGCGGCGTCGGGGCCGTCATGGGCAGCAAGAACCTCAAGGCAATCGTAGTGCGCGGCACGAAGAAGATCAAGCCGGCCGACCCCGATAAGGCGAAGGAACTCATCAAGACCCTCCGCGTGAAGATCAAAGAGCACCCGGTTACCGGAGAGGGCTTGCCCACTAATGGAACCGCCGGGCTGGTCAACGTCATCAACGCCGCCGGTCTGTATCCTACCGAGAACTTCCAGAAGTCCTATTTCGACAAGGCCGAGCAGGTCTCGGGCGAGTTCCTTACCGAGAAGTTTCTCACGGGCACGGAAGCCTGCTACGGCTGCCCGATCGCCTGCGGCCGGCGCACCCGCATCTATGATGAGGAAGGCGGCGGCCCGGAATTCGAGACCATCTGGGCATTCACGGCCGACTGCGGCGTCAGCGACATGGAATCCGTCATCAAGGCGAACAGGTGGTGCAACGAATACGGGATGGATACGATCAGCACGGGCTCGACCATAGCCTGCGCGATGGAGATGCACCAGAAAGGGATAATCAAGGACGATGAACTCGGGGGCACGCCGCTCGAATTCGGCTCGAACGACGCGATAGTCGAGTGGACGCGCAGGATGGGCGCCGGCGAGGGGCTGGGCGCGAAGATGGCGCTCGGCTCCTATCGTTTCGCCGAGATGTACGGCGTGCCGGAACTCTCGATGTCCGTAAAGAAGCTCGAACTGCCGGCATACGATCCGAGGGCCGTGCAGGGCCAGGGCCTCCAGTATGCCACCTCCAACCGAGGCGGCTGCCACGTTCGCGGATATCTCATCTCGCCGGAGGTGCTCGGCTTCCCCGAGAAGATCGATCCACGCAGCATCGACGGCAAGGCCGTATGGGCCAAGGGCTTCCAGGACCTGACGGCCGTGATCGACTCGCTCGGCATGTGCCTGTTCACTTCCTTCGCGTTCGGAGCGGAGGATTATTGCGAGCTGTTCAACGTGATCGTCGGCGAGAACTGGACCGTCGATGATATCCATGCGGCGGGCGACCGGATATGGAACATCGAGCGGATGTTCAACCTCGATGCCGGTATCGGCAAGGAGCAGGATACGCTGCCCAGGCGCCTCCTGCGCGAGCCGATCTCCGATGGCCCGGCAAAAGGCCAGGTGCACAGGCTCGACGAACTCCTGCCCGAATACTACGATATCCGAGGCTGGGACGAGAACGGCGTCCCCACGGAAGAGAAGCTGGCCGAGCTTGGGATCGGGTAGCTGTAAGCAGGCGAAAACGCCGAGCGGGGCGTACGAGGCGTCCCGCTGCCCAATGAAAGACCAAGCCGGCTCTAATCGACAGTCATCACAATCGCGGTTTGGCCGGGTGCTGTTGCGGCCTTGTCGGGTTTGGGGGCTTGCTTAATTGCGCTGCCCCTGCCGAGTATGGCTACGCCGATTATGAGTATCACAATGCCGGCCAGTATCCACCTGATGCTCCGGGCGCTCGCGCCTTTCCATTCGCCGGTGCGAAAGCCGTGCAGATTCCCGACGATGATCGCAAACGACATGAACGCCGGGTAGCCAACCGGGACGCCGAGATCCCCCAGGTACGGAAAACCCAACCCGAAGAAGAAGATGGCTCCGTCGTGCAGGAAGGCCATTACCAGCGCCAGCAGCAGCACGAAGCCGGTGCCGGGCATGCCGAAGTTCTTCCACAGACCCTTGCGGGTCAACTGAACGGCGCAGTAGATGCATGCCGAGAAAGCCCCGCCCCAGAGGATGATAGCCGTTACGGCCACAGCCGATGCCCACGGCTGATTGCCTGCTTCTGTGGCCGCGGCGCCGACTTTGCCGCCATAGCTGGCGGCCAGGGCATAGCAGGCGCACAGGAGCCCCGACAGGACCGCGATAATAAGGCCGATAAGCATCTTCGGCTTCTTCGTCCCCGTCTCGGGCTCAGGCGGTTCCGCAACATTCCGCGGTCCCGAGGGGACAACGCAATCGGCTCGCCGAAAGCCCTTGGGACGGGCAACGACCGCCCTTGAGAATCCACAATCTCTGGGACGCTTACATCGCCATGGGTATGAGCCCAGATCGTGGGGTATCTTGTGTGCCGCGAATATGAGGATGTGTTGAAGGCTGGGTCTGGCGAAGAATTGCAGGCCGTCAGCCGCGAGTGTGAGGGTCAGCATCTGGTACGCGCGGGAGAGGTCCCGTCTCTTCGCTGCGAAGCCGCTGAGAGCCGGGGGGCATGTAGGCTGGGGCTTCAGCCCCAGTTGAGGAGCGAAGCAAAACGAACCGCCCTGAAGGGGCGAAGGAGATGAACACATGCCGTGCCCCTTCAGGGCACAGTTATTATATTGTCCGATTCCTGGGGCTGAAGCCCCAGGCTTTACGCCTTGGCCGCTACGCGGCCAGCAATCAGCTTGCATGCGATTGCGGTTGGAAACACCCATTGCCTCTGGAGCACGGTTGGCCAGCATACCCCACGATCTGGGGTCATACCCACGCTTGACGGGTGTAAATCGAGGTTACGGCTGGATTGCGCAGCTCCGTTTCGTCGCCCGTTCTGGCGCGGGAGAGGGGGGTCTTTGCTCTCGGCTTCGTTCATTTTTTCGCTCCTTGCTTGCGGAGGAGGGCCGCGACCCGCTCTACCGGTCGGTGACGGATGCTGTTCCGTCCGGCGTCTCTCTTCCACGTTCATCTTACATGAAGTACGGCGCCTTTTCCACTTTTCGCACAGCACAATTATCGTCGCACATCGCCGGGCAATATGTTATACTCCGCCGAGAGCCGCATTGACCGGAAGGATTCAACAGGCACCCGCCGCACAGAGTGACCAACAGACCGCCATGTCCGCTTTGAGTGATGATACCACGAAGTCGAATCGATTGTGGAGCAGCCTTTACAGGCTGCTGATTGATTGCATTGGCAGGCTGAAAGCCTGCCCCACATTTCTGCTGCTGGTGCTCTGCTGCGCCGGCTGCGGGCGGGAGGAGCCTGCCCAGAGCACGACTTGCCTGCGTTTCATGGCGGAAGCCTGGATGTTCGGCAAGTACCCGGTGCGGGAGGCCAAGGAACGCTTCGAGAAACGCCACAAGGGCGTCACAGTCGAGTTGATCAAGGCCCCGGCGGGATGGAATAACCGGCTTCTGGTGTCGATGATGAGCGGACGCAGCCATGCCGATGCCATTTTCTGTCCCACCGAAGACACCATAGCCGCCTGGGCGGCCCGGGACCTGCTGGAGCCCTGGGACGATTTCATCCGAGATCGACTTCCAGACGGGCGCGACACGTTCCTGAAGGTCTTTCTGGATGGCTCCAACTTGGGCGGTGTGCAGTACGGCCTGCCGATCTCGGCCGAGATGATCGCGATCTCCGTGAACAAGCGAATGGCCGCCGACGCCGGACTGCTTGACGCGAACGGCAAGATACGCTTTGCGAAGACGTGGGATGAAGTGTTCGAGTACGCGCGCCGGATGACAATCGACCGCGATGGCGATGGAAAGCCCGAAGTGATCGGCATGGCGATCAACTGGTCTTTCGGCGAAGGCGTGCTGTTGTCGGCGATCCAGGCAGCCGAGGGGCAAATCGCCGACGGCAACCCGATGAAACTGCGGCTCGACAGCCCGGTTGTCAGGAAGCTGCTGACGCTGACGAAGGCCGGCGCGGACGAGGGGATCGTCACTCTGGCCTCGATGACCGACATAAACCAGCCTCGCAACGACATGAAAGCCGGCCTGGTGGCGATGATCGTCACGGTACACTCGCGGTATCTCGAATCCGAGCAGACTCTGGGCAAAGGCAACGCGACACTGATGCCGATGCCGGGGCCGAATCTCGGCGGCACCATCAGCACTACTCGCTCGGTTGTGATCCCGCGCAATTCCCGTGCAATCGAACTGGCGCAGCAGTTCATGCGGGAAGAGCTGCTCGCTCCGTACTTCTCGGCCTACGCGATGGAGAAGTTCGGCAAGCTGCCTTGCCCTCGGAAGGTTTTCGACAAGCTGAACGTGGTCGAGGCCCAATGGCTGGTCGAATGGGCGGGCAAGTCCAGCGGCCCGATCATGGCCCGGGACAGAATCCAGATGGCCGATGCGATCCGGAGGAATCTCCAGGCATACCTGTCGGGGAGCGTCGATCTCGATACGATGCTCAACCACCTCGATGACGAACTGAGCAATATAGATATGCGCGACGTGCGCGAGATATTCTCCAAACGGAAGGCGAAATGATCGGACGCATTCGCAAGAGCATCGCGGCCTGGCTTTTCAGCGTTCCCGCGTTCCTGTTCATTGGCCTTTTCGTGGCGTATCCTATCGTCGCGTCGCTGTGGATGAGCCTGACGGACTATCATCTGCTATACTCGGACGACCCCGCTTTCGGCGGGCTTGGGAACTACCGCCGTGTGCTGAATGACCGCTACTTCTGGATCGGCCTCAGGAACACGCTGGTCTACACCGCGGCCCGCGTGCCGGTTATCATATTCCTGTCGATGTTCCTCGCGGCCCTGATTCAGGCGTGCAAGCGGTTCGGCCGGCTCTGCCAGACGCTGCTGTTCGTGCCGGTACTCGTGCCCGAGGCGATGGGTGCCGTCGTCGTCGTCTGGATGCTGTCCGAGAAGTTCGGCCTGGTCAATCATCTGCTGGGAATGGCCCTGGGCACGACGGTGACGCGGAACTGGCTGGGCGAACCACGCTGGGCGATGGCGGCCATCGTGCTGACGTCTTACTGGGGCATCGGCACGAACATCGTCCTGTTCAGTGCGGGGCTGGCGGGCATTCCCAAGTCGCTTTATGAAGCGGCCGCCGTCGACGGAGCCGGCCCGTGGGCCCGCTTCCGTGCGGTCACGTTCCCTTCGCTGCGTCACACCCCGGGAGTCGTGAGCGTGCTCGCCATCATAGGCAGCCTGAAGGTCTTCGCTCTGCCATACATTATGACGCAGGGCGGGCCGGGAAGCTCGACTATGGTGCTATACTACTGGGTCTACAAGAACGCCTTCGAGTACTACAAGCTGGGCTACGGCTGCGCGATGGCGTATCTGCTGGGATTGATCGTGCTCGTGTTCGCAGCGGGCCAGTTGCTGCTGTCGCGGCGGGAGAGTCCGTCATGATAAGACCATTGTGGCAGCGGATCGGCGGCTGCATTCTGCTGAGTCTCTTTGCGGCCCTGTTTCTGCTGCCGCTGTGCTGGGTGGTGCTCACCAGCATCAAGCCGACGAAGGAGATATACGACGCGCAGAACTTCCGCATCCTGCCCAGCCAGGTTACCCTCGACCACTATCGCCACGTCGTGGTAAAGATGTCCGACTTTCCCCGATACTGCTGGAATACGGCGCGTGTGACGGTGGTGACGATAGCGGTTGTGCTGCTGGGCAGTTCGATGTGCGGCTATGCCCTGGCACGTTTGCGGTTCTTCGGGGGCAAGAGCTTTCTGACGTTCCTCCTTATTATAATGGCGGTGCCGTGGGTGGTGATGCTGATCCCCATATATCGCCTGGAGGTGGCCATTGGCCTGCTGAACTCTCTGCCGGGGCTGATCCTGCCCTATGCGGCATTATTCATGCCGATGGCGATCCTGATAATGCGGGCGGCCTTCCTGGCCGTGCCCTCGGACCTCCGCGAAGCCGCCATGATCGACGGCGCAAGCGAATGGCGCGTCTGGTTCGGCGTCATGCTCCCGCTCGTCAGGCCGTCACTCACCGTCGTCGCCCTGATGACGTTCCTCTCGTGCTGGAAAGAGTTTACCTACGCCGTCACACTCAATTCGCTGCCATCGGCCACCACGCTCGCCGTAGGCATCACGTACCTGCAGGAAGAAGGCCAGTCGTGGGCTTACGGAACGCTCTGCGCGGCGATAGTGCTATCCGTCCTGCCGCTGCTGATAGCGTTCGTGGCGTTCCAGCGTCAGATCGTCGGCGGCCTGACCGAAGGGGCTCTGAAGGGATGACCCGGCCGGGCGCCCGGCATCTCCACGGCCCGCACGGTGAAAAGTGCGGGCCAGTATTCCTTGTTCAAAAAAAAACAGAAAAAAAACAGAAAAAAGTCCTTGACAAACCGGTGCGCATGATGTAATATTCAGTAAAGGGAGGTTTCCGGCACGTTTTATACTGACAGCATAGCGATGAAAATGAGGCAGAGTATCACGTTTGAGCGTCTTACTGGCCTCCTTGCCAGCCCGCCAATTCATGAGCAGAACTGGAAAGTCTGCTCTACATGTTCGCCTCGGCGATTCAGGCGGATGTGGCAGGAAGTACACTGACGGAGGGGCTACAAAACAAAGGACTTAACCGAACGGAAAGTGGGTGATGCCACTGGAGAATAGCTCGGAAACCGCGTAAAGCAGGGAAACCCAGTGCTGAAACGCAGCAGCACTGGCCGAGAGGCAAGCAGCTGGCTTGCTGTCAACGCTATATTTGAACTGCCCGCGGTGATTACGTTGTGTCGGTTTCGTTTGTTTTCAGGCTCGTACGTGCTTGTGGTTTTGACTGACTGTTCAAATCAAATCATGAGCGCTTCGGTAAAGGGAAAAGAAAATGTCAAGTAAAAAACTAGCTCTGTGCATTTCTATTGTGGCCGCATTGACCCTATGCACGGCCGCATCCGCGGGGGACTGGGAGCCGATCATGAAGATCGTCCCCGACGACGCCAAGGCGGAAGGCCGCTTCGGCTACTCAATCGACAAAGAAGGGGACCTCCTCATCGTCGGTTCATACGACGACACTCTCGGCACCAATGCCGGCGCAGTGTACATCTTCAACGCGAACACGGGAGAAAAGCTCTGCAAGTTCTTCTCCTCAAACCCCCACGATGAGGCTGTCTTTGGCCGGACGGTTGCCATTGAAGGCAACCTCGCCATCGTCGGTGCATCGGGCGAGGACGTTCCCAACATTGAGGCTGTAATGCAAGACCGTGCCGGCGCGATTTATGTGTTCGACATCACCGACCCCACCATACCCGTGGAGCTGTCGAGGATTGTCAGCAGCGACCCCCGAGGAAACGACAACTTCGGCTGGCCTCTGTCCGTCCAAGGCAACATCGTCGCCACGCGTGACTACTACGACCACCCCTGGAGAAGTGATGCCGGCTCCGCATGGGTCTTCGACATTAGCAATCCCAATAACCCCATTGAGATGGCACGCATTATGCCGCCTTCGGTTCAACCCGCGCAGCATCACTTCGGCGAGAACCCCGTCTGCATACGCGGCAACACGCTGCTCATCGGCAGAGGCTGGGACGACGAACGCGGCGGGAGGCCCTGGCACGGAGATCAGAATCCGGATTCCGGCGCGGCGTTCGCGTACGACATCAGCGACCCCGCGAATCCTGTGCTCCTGAAGAAGTTCTTCGGCGACAATACAGGTTGGCGCGACTACTTCGGCCGCAGCTTGAACATGGTAGGCAATATCGCCCTCGTCGGATCACCCAACTACTCACGCAGGGATAGCATGGACTGGGCTGACGGGATAGTGTTCGTCTTTGACATGACCGACCCCGCAAATCCCGTGCAACTGTCCAAGTTCACATCCCCCGACAACGGTGACACCGGGACGGACGACCACTTCGGCCTCAACCTGGACATCTCCCCGGACGGCAATCTCGCCATCGTTCAGGCGTATGGAGATGACCAGGAGGATCCGTGGATACGGAGTACCGGCAGCGCGTGGATCTTCGACATCAGTGACCCGGCGAATCCCACCGCTGTGGCTAAGCTGCTGCCCTTCGATGGCTCAAATGAGAGTGACCACTTCGGCCGCCCCGTCATCATCGAGAGCGGCAGGGCCTACGTAAGCTCATACTACCACGACGGAGTGGGCGTGAATTCCGGAGCGATATACGTCTTTGGTCCCGCGACGGCTGCTCTCACGTTGACTCCCAGTGATGACACCACCATGACGTTCCCTATCGGTGACACAGGGCCGCACGAGCAGACGATCTCGCTGCCCGAGACGGCCGAAGCCAACGTACCGGTAAAGCTCACTTATGGTAACGTGATAGAAGTCTTCGCCGATCAGGAATGCACGACACCGATCCCATCCGGCGGCACGGCCACCATCGCGCAGGGCACATCGGAAGTGACCGTTTACGTCAAGTCCGCACGTTCCGGCAACGGCAACATTGTAGCTACGGCAACCGGCTACATCATGGGAGCGGCGAACTATAGCGTGACCCTCCAGGGCGAGTGGATGCAGCTCAAGAAGCTGCTCGCCTTCGACGGCGAGGCGGGCGACGGGTTCGGCGGATGCCTGGCCCTCGACGGCAACATCGCCATCATCGGGGCATCCGGCGACGACAATAATGATGTTACCGGTGCCGGCGCGGCGTATCTCTTCGACGTGACGACCGGAGAGGAGCTCTCCAAGCTGACCATCACCGAGGACACCAGATTCGGCAGTGCCGTGGGCATCAGCGGCGACCTCGCCGTCATCTCGGGTGGCGGATGGTCCACCAGCAATACGGCCGGCGCGGCGTACCTGTTCGACGTGAGCGACCCCACCGCACCCGTGCAACTTGCGAGGTTGACCGCCTCCGACGCCGCGGACAACGTAATGTTCGGCCGCCGAGTGGCAATCGACGGCACCACCGTCGTTGTCGGGACAGAGACGGGCGCCGCCGCGTATGTCTTTGATGTGAGCACCCCCAGCACATCGATGGTGGAAAACCTTCTCATTGCCCTCCCCGCCACCAGAGGGAGTGGGCCCAACCGCGCGGGGGGGGCCGGGCGCGGGAGCGTCGCGAGCATTGGGACACGCGACACG
>JAUWKK010000018.1 GCA_030614245.1 Planctomycetota bacterium
CTTCAGAAGCCTTGGTACGCACTGAATCTACAGCTCGAAAGATTCTTCGTTGCTTCGCGCCTCAGAATGACAGAAAGTAGCGTTGCAGTATTAGGCGTTATCAGATGATGCTGTCGGGCTTCTTGCGGGGTGGCGGTGGCAGGATGGGGACGTGGCCTTCGGGTGAGTATTTCTCGGCTGCCGCCTTCACGACTGACTCTGCGACATAGATCGGGGCCCCGGCCCGCACTGCCAGCGCCATCGCATCGCTCGGGCGGGAATCGACGCGGACGCTCCTCGAGTTGCGCTTGAGCTCGAGCTTTCCGTAGAAAGTATTGCCCTCGATCTTGGTGATCGACACGCTGGCAAGCCTCCAGTCGAGGGCGTCGATAGTATCCTTGAGCAAGTCGTGCGTCATCGGGCGGTCGGTACTGATACCGCGCAGGGCCAGGGCAATGGCCACCGCTTCTCTCCCGCCGATGAAGACGTAAAGTGCGATCTTGGGATCATCGCAATTGTCGACGAGTTCGACGGCGAACGCCTGCCCGCCGCCGACGGGAATGACCTTATGCACATACATCTGCACGAAAGCCGAGCGAGGCTCGGGCTTGCCGGTATCTGAGATGGGACTGAAAGAACCCTGCGAGACGAGCGCACCGGCCGCTGCCAGCAGGACGAGCCCGAACCCGGCGGCAGTCAGCACCCAGCCTCGCAGGAATTCCTTCATCGCTTCACCCGTTCGCTTGTTACGGAGCGAGCGTCATCGCGAAGATATGCACGTCGAATTTGACCGGCAGCGTGATCGACTTGAGCTTAGACGAGCCGTCCAGCTCGATCTTCTGCATCCAGATGCAGCAGGCCTTGTCTTCCGTGCCGGCCGGGATCAGACGCTTGTTGAACTTGGCGTAGACGACCTCTCCAAAGGCGGGCTCGGCGCACCAATCGGTGAACTTGAGCGCGGCGGCTTTCTTGCCGCTGTTGTATTCCAGCTCAAGATTGACCTCCATATCGCCGTTGGTGGCCGTGCCGATGACGTATAGCGCCTTGTACTTGCCGGCCTTCACTTTGATGGTCTCGCCGTTGGCGGCGATGTTGTTCATCTGCTGTTTGTTGGGATCGGGCATCGCGAAAACGACCTTGGTCTTCCCGTCGGTGTAGGGTGTCTTCCCGTCCTTGGTCTTGGGCATTTCCCCCGGTTGGAAGCCGTCGCCGTAGCCGTCCAGGCCGCCGGTCTGATCGGCGCGCGCCTCGAAGCCGTTGTTGTTGAACATCTCCGTCAGGGCCACGCAGACGGTCTCTTTGGGCGGCTTGGGTTTGGGCTTGGCTGAATCAGGAGCCTTGGCCGGCGGGGGCACCTGCGCGACACCGATCGTCTCGTCTGATGTAATACATCCCGGCAAGATGGCCATTCCCCCGAGCATCAGAGCCACGGCCATTATCACGGCAACGCTGTAATACTTCATTCTCATTCCTCCTCAAACATCGCCTACGAAAACAAAACCCTCAAGTACAATCCCTGAGTCTACAGCGTTCAGTGGAGAAGTCAACGAAAATTCCCGGTCATCCGTCACAGTTCGTAGCAGTTGCGTGTTTAGCCGGCCTGTGGGATACCCCGATCGAGATGTCCTCCGCCCCACGGCCCGCCGTAGGCGGGGGCAGGCAGGCTGGGCCGTGGGCTATCCTATTCCGCCCTTTCAGGGCTTGTTCAATTTCCGGCTCTGGACCCACGGCGTTGCCGTGGGCTTTCCTAGTCCGCCCCTGACGGGGCTGCAATCCGCCGCGGGTGCCACGGTCAACCGTCCTTGGCCATGCCTCGTCCACGTCCAAGCTCTGCTTCACGTGTCTACCCTGCCGTCGGCATTCTATGAATACGCCAAATACATGCCCTATCTCGGCATCCAGACCACCTTATCTGTGTTCATCTGGTGCGCCAGGCAAAGTCTGGTGCGTCTGGCTGACTGAAAGGAGTCAGCGATGGTAATAGCTCGTTGGCCATGTAGTGCCTGCCCCCACCATAGGCGGGCTAAACACATACGAAGCCGGCCCGCAACATGCTACGGCCCGGCGGGACAACGCAGCCGGCTCGCATTATATAGTTGCATTGGCGTAAACGGGGCCAAACACAGGCATGGGACTTTCGCTGCGCAATACCAGGAGCTCGAGGGCCCGCTGATTCCACGAAAGATAATGGATGAGCTCGGCATCGACTTCGGAAAATCGTTGAATTCTCCGGAAATTCCTGATATAGTCCTGCGTCGGCTCAGTTTACAGGGATGATTCGGGGCGCCCAGTTCGGGAGGGCCACGACATGGCCAGGAATCGCGGACCGGAGGAGTTCTTTGAAGCTTTTCGACAAGCGTCGCGGCCGAAGGCGACCCTTCCCCCAAAGACGGCTAAGGTGTCCAAGCGCACGAAAGTGGCGTCGCCTGTGAAAGCACAGCAGACAACAAGGCCGAAACCTGTCCGCAGTCACAGCTTGCGTGATGGCGACAAAGTCATCAATGTGCGGCAGTCCACCGTGGGCGTCGCCACAGTGACGGCGCTCTTGCTGGTGGGGCTCGCGATTCTAGTCGGGCGCGTGAGTGTAACGCACGGCAGCCGGAGCGAGCGATTGCCGCTTGCCATCGAAGAGTCCATGGACGATCAGCAACAGACACAAGAACGGCGGGAAGAGGCCACGGTGACGCGCACGAACCTGGGGAGCGATGCCAAGACATTGAGGAAGGCACCAGCCCGGCCGACGCCGCCGCGGCCGGACAGCCGTCTGCAAGGCCGGTATGAACTGCGGCTGATAACCTACAAGAATAGTCCGCGGATGGTCGAGCAGGCCGGGAAGCTGTTGGACTTCTTGAACAAGGACAGAAAGCTGCGGGCCGAGAAGGTGACGGCGGCCAAGCGTGTGATCGGCAGGATGCTTGTGGTAAACCTGGGGCCGTTTGAGTCGAGAGCCGACGCCAGGGCCAAACGCGTGCTTACGGCGGTCAATGCAATGAAGTATGAGATGAAGACGCCCTTCACAGGTGCGACGTTCTACAAGCTGAATCGCTGACAGTATCAGAGGCCATCGACCGTGCTGACATATCCGGAGTGTATCCCCTGCATGTTCAAGCAGGCGCTGTCGACGGCCCGGCGCGTAACTAATGACGATGAGACCATTCGAGGGGCTCTGATCGAGCTTGCGAAGTTCTTCGCTCGGCTACACGAGCAATGCTCGCCGGCGCAGTTCTCCTATAACGGCCTGATGGCCGTTCAGAGCTTCCTCGGAGTGGACGACCCGTACAAGGAGGAGAAGGACAGATTCAACAAGGCCATCCTTGAACTGGAAGGTCATCTGCAGGAGATGATCGACGAGAGCGACGATCCGCTCCACATGGCCGTTCGCCTCGCCGCTGCCGGCAATATGATCGATCTGGGCATCGTGTCGGATGTTAACATAGACGATCACATCCGCGCCGCACGCGAGACCGGGTTTGCCGTGGATGACTACGATCTGCTGCGGCAGAGGCTCGAGGATGCGGAGACGATCCTTTATTTGCTCGACAATGCCGGAGAGATCGTCTTCGACAAGCTGCTGATCCGGCAGCTTACGGCGGATCACGTCGTCACGGCTGTCGTGCGCAAGACACCGATCCTGAACGACGTGACGATCGACGATGCCGTAGACGTGGGCGTCACCGATCTGTGCGAGGTGATCGACACGGGCTGCGACGTTTTCGGTGTCCCTGTCGAATTAGTTTCGCAGGAGTTTCTGCGGCGATTCGAGGCAGCCGACGTGCGGATCGCCAAGGGGCATGCGAACTTCGAGACGCTCGACGGCTGCGGCCGCGAGGTGTTTTTTCTACTCAAGGCCAAATGCCGGAGCGTGGCCGGCGAACTGGGAGTGAACCTGTACGACAGCGTGCTGAAGTGCCAGGCGGCTTCGTAGCGAAAAGACGGAGTTTCTCCCGAGGAACCTTCGGGCTGAACGCCAACTGTGAGACAACTATAGAAGATAAGAGAGGTCGAACGCAATGTCTATCCACCGCAGTTTGAAATCCAAGAACGTGCTGACGCGCAGCCGCAACGTGCTGTCGCGCACCGAGCGGATCGAGGCGCTGAAAAAAGCGGAGAAGTGGGCAGAAGGCAGGTCGGTCTTCGGGCTGCCGTCCGTTCGTGTGCAGCAGCCCAGAAAGAAGAAAGAACTGCCCGCTGAAGCCGTTGCCGCCCAGGAAGCCGAAGGGCCCGAAAGCAGTGGTAGCGAATAGCCGGCGCCGGGTTACAACTGGATACATAAGACATCACCCCCAGACTTGAAAAGCTTCCGGGGGTGATGCTATATTATGGTAAGGAAGCACTGGATTCAGTGATCAGTGTTCAGTGGCCAGTGTTCCGTATCATTGTTCTTGACTGCTTACTGATAACTGATACTAACAGGAGCGAGATATGCTGAACATGCTGCCGCGAGCGGAGTGTTCTTTTCATGTCATTCTGCTCTCCGTAGTAACTCTGGCTTCTTCAGCCCTGCAAGGGCGTAGTATGACAGCCCACGGCAACGCCGTGGGAATGCTGCCTGCCTGCCCGCCGGCAGGCGGGTATGTTTACGTCGCCCTTTCGGGGCTGGATGCCTGTCCACCCATTCTGTCCCAGGGCGTTGCCCTGGGCTATTCTACTTCGCCCCTATGGGGGCTTTATGAGCGCCAACCGCGTCCCGCTTGGCCGCTTGCCACTTGCCGTGGCGCCGTATCGAGGACGCAGCCGGTCAGGAACTTTCAATGTATTCTGCTCAAGGTAGTAACTGCTTACCATATCATGCAAGGGGCCGTCAACTTATGATCGCACGCCGCATGGAGCATATCGACGCCTCAGGGATACGCAAAGTCTTCGATAAGGCCGCGCAGCTCGAGGATCCGATCAACCTCAGCATCGGACAGCCCGACTTCAGCGTGCCCGAACCCGTCAAAGAGGCCGCAATTGATGCCATACGCAATGACTTCAATCGCTACACCGTCACGCAGGGAATCCCCGAACTGCACGACGCCATCCGGGCCCACCTGAAGCGAGTGAAGAGCTGCGAGCCCGAAGCGCTGCTCGTAACGTCGGGTGTCTCCGGTGGATTGCTGCTGGCCTTCCTGGTGCTCGTCGATCCGGGCGACGAGGTGGCATTTCCCGATCCGTACTTCGTGATGTATAAGCATCTTGTGCGGCTGGCCGGCGGGGTGCCGAGGTATATCGATACATATCCGGACTTCCGGCTCCGCCGCGACGCGATCAATGCGGCGCTCAGCCCGAAGACGAAGCTGATAGTCATCAACTCGCCGGCTAATCCGACCGGCGCCGTCTACAGCAGCGAGGAACTCGAACTGGTGGCCGAAATCGCCGCCGAACGCGGCCTGCTAGTCATCTCGGACGAGATATACGATCTATTCAGCTACGACGGCCCATGCCCGAGCATGGCGCCGCTGTACGACAAGACACTCCTGCTCGGCGGGTTCAGCAAGTCGCACGCGATGACCGGCTGGCGGCTGGGCTATGCAGCCGGCCCGGCCGAGGTCGTCTCGCAGATGACTAAGCTGCAGCAGTTCAGTTTCGTGTGTGCGCCGTCGTTCGCGCAGAAGGCCGGGGTCGAGGCGCTCGGCGTCTCGACGCAAGCCGGGGTCGATGAATACGGCACCAAGCTCGACGCTGTCTGTGATGGCCTGAAAGACTTTTTCGAGTTCACAAGGCCCGGCGGGGCGTTTTATGTCTTTCCCAAGGCTCCCTGGGGCACCGGGACGGAGTTCTGCGAGGCCGCGATCGAGAACAATCTCCTTATCATCCCGGGGAACGTCTTCTCGGAACGCGACACACATTTCCGAATCGCTTACGCCGCGTCGATGGAGACGATAGAACGCGGGCTCGAAGTACTGAACCGTCTGGCCCGGCAAGGCCACGCGTGAATCACTTCGCCGGCTTGATCTTCACGGCTACGTCGCGCTTGAATTTGGGGAGCGTGACCTTGATCGAGCCGTCCGTATTCTTCAGGGCGTATTCCTTGAGAATCTTGCCCGCGCAGGGGCTCCATATCTCGATCTTGTAGTCACCCTGGGGCATATTCGGCACGGTGACGCTTGCTCCTGTGAACTCCCTCGCCAGCCGCTCCGAAGTCCATCGAAGCATCTGCCGGCGATCGTAGACCCACAAGTATGCGGAGTTCTCGTTTTTCAGGCAGAAGGCGAGGAGTATCGCCCCTTCGACGCCCGAGCCGGATACAGCCACGTCGGACATCCGGTAATTCTTGCCTCGGCGGTCTTCGCCCCTGTGGAAGGCTGCGAGCCCTTTGAAATGATAATAGAGGTTCTCGCGATCGATCAACTGGAACCACCAGAGCAGCGGCGTGGCGGCGCAGGTGGTCATGTACCCGCCCCACATGCCGCTGTGCAGGTCGGCCTCGAGCAGTTCCTTGCTGTCTCCGTAGGGCCCTCCGCCGTATTCGGTCACGAAAGGCGGCTTCTTCCATTTCGAGCAGTATTGGGCCTGCATCTTCATAATGTCTGAAGCCCGGTGCCTGGAGGAAAAATTTTGGCCGCGGTAGGCGTCGCATACGATATACTCGATCTCGTCGAGTGAGACCACGTACCGGTCGAGCCGGGTGAAATTGGCCGAGTAGTGCGTGGTGATGGGATGGCCCCACGGGTCGAGCTCCTTGATCGCGGGAATCATCTCCTTGTGCCAGGCGACGTGCAGCGGGTGCCCGTTGGGCATGCTCGCTCCGAACTGCATGCTGTCGAGCGTCAGATCGACCTCGCTCCAGAGCTCGAGGCCCATCAGCCGGGTGCTGTAGCCCCAGCGGGCGATGATGTAGCGATACTTCCGCCTGTAGAATTTCTTGGCCACGCTGCTGGAGAAGAGCTGCGACGGGCTGTGGAGCATGCCCCCGTTGCCCTCGCGATACGGGCTGCTCCACCATTCGGTATCGCACCACCAGCTTCCCTTGCCGTGGTTGTCTATCACCAGGTGAATGTATAGGTCGAGTTCGTCGGCCTTGTTGAACAGGTAGTCCAGCTTCCAGGCATTGGCCAGGTTGTAATCGCCGACGCCCTGGTAGTTCGGCCATGCGGCGTTCCACTCGATATCGGCCCACCAGGTCGCCATCCACAGCTCGAACATGTTCTCGCCGTTGTCGGCCATCTTTTTGAGCATGTCGTCATAGGCGAATGTCCCTCGGTCGACCGGCAGTTCGGCGCCGAGCATCTTCGCGCAGCGGGGGTCATTGGGCGAGCGGAAGTTGTGGCCGATGGGATAGAAGAACTCGCCGGTCGTCAGCTCGAAGTAGCGCGGATCGGTCTTTGAGACGCGGACGAATCCCTTGCGCTTGGATGGCTTGCTCTCGAACGACAACTGCGTCGAAGTTAGCAGTTCAACGGGGGTATCGCCGCCTCCAGGAATGACGATTTTGATGGAATACCTGTGCGCGCCCGCCTGGACGGGACAGAACCGTACCTTCCAGGCGTCCTTGCCCACCGGTATGACCTCCTCGGTGCCGTCGAGCCGCTGGCGCCGGATGTAATCGCGATAGAAGAAGCCGGGAACGGTCGCCTTCTCCTGATCCGGCAGTGTGAACTCGGCGTCGACGCGCACCTGCTCGGGGTCGAACGGATTGTCGAACTCGCGGTTGAGCTTGAAAGTGATCTCATACAGCCCGAAGCGTTCCGGTTCGGATGTATTCACCGACAGGTCGGTGATCCGCAGCGGCTGAAACTTCGGCTTCGCCGTGCTCGCTCGAACGTCGTCGATGTATATCTTCGTGGCGGCCGTGGCCGGGCAGAAGAACTTGATGCTCATCACCGTCATCTGCTGGGCCAGGTATCGCCCCCATCGGGCGAAGTGGCCGCGGCCTTCGAGCATCGTGCTGGTGGGTGATACATCCACCACGAAACGATGCCATCGCCCCGGGACCATCTCCCCGGGCTGCAGCCGGGGGTTGGGAGCCAGCCGCCTGCCGTATGACTGGAACCAGAGGCCGTCCTTGTTCTTGAAGCCCAGCACCGCCCTGACACCCTTGGGGCCGCCTTCGGGCACCATAACGGCATACGTGATCTTGTGGACGACCCGCGTGTCGAAGCCGCTGAATATCTGCGCGCCGGTCGGATCGGGGAAATCGGCATCGACGGCCAGCGAGGCTATCCCGCTCGACGCGGATTCTATCGAACGCCGAGCTTTACCGCCCTCGCCGATCCAGCCCTCGGCATCCTTCTCGAAGTCCCATTTACTCACGCCGAAACGCGGCTGCTCCGGCCGAAAGACCGACCTCGATCCGGTTGTCGAACGAGGTAGGGGCGGTTCGCGAACCGTCCCTACAGACAGGGCGGCGTCCAGACTTTCACGCCAAACCAGCGTCAGAACTACTGCAAAAAGCAGGAGAGTCCAGCGTTTCATATCGCACACCCCGGTTAATATGGAGCAGCCTTTCCTGGCCTGCCCGCCTACGGAGGGCTGCGGATTAATTGGCAGGCCTGCCCGCCTACGGAGGGCTGAAAGCCTGCCCCACAACTTCGTCAGCGTCAAGGCAATGTCAATCACTTGTGCTTCGATTATACAGTAAGCCGGATCGGTTTCAAATACATCATGCAATGCGAACGGCGGGTGAATAATCGTAAAGAGGCTGCAACAGCCGCCAGGGCGGGGAGGCAGGCACGGCCAATCTGGGACGGTTGACCGTGGCACCCAGCGCCCCGTAAGGATGGTTGACCGTGGCACCCTGCATTGGCTTGCAGCCCCGTTAGGGGCGAAATAGAACAGCCCACGGCAACGCCGTGGGTCCAGGGCGGAGAATTCCAAAAGCCCTGAAAGGGCGTAATAGAACAGCCCACGGCAACGCCGTGGGTAAAGTTGACGAGTGAAATCACAGCCCCAACGGGGCGGAGTAATGCCGGGCATTGGCAGGCCATGCCATAGGCAGGCAGGCTGGAAAGCCTGCCCCACGAAAAGATGCCGCCCTGCCTGCCCGCCTCAGGAGGGTTGAGGCTGGGGCGCACCCTCCTGCCGATTCCGGGCATTCCATCACGATAATGGCGGATTCAGCTCTCTTCGCGGCCGATTCGAATAAATTGCCTGCATTCGTGGCGCTTATGTTGTATAATCATTGTAGAGGGCGAAGCGCCCCGATGAGCTCCAGTTTGCAGGAGACCAAACAATTCACACATCCAGCTCCGACATGTCCGTCGACGCCGAGCGGGTCATTCTCGCTGCGGCGGTAGTGCCCTCGGATGATTTCGGCCCCGAAGGGCCGCTTACAGAATTGGGACGGCTGGTGAAGACCGCCGGCGCCCGGGTGGTGGGAAAACTCGTACAGCGCCTGCCTCGCTATGATGCGTCATCTTATCTCGGCAGCGGCAAAGTCGAACAACTGGAGGTCATGGCCCGCGAGCGCGAGGCCGATACCATCGTCTGTGATAACGACCTCTCACCCGCACAGATACGCAACCTCGAACGCATAATCGATCGCAAGGTGATCGACCGCAGCGAATTGATCCTTGACATCTTTGCGAAGCACGCACGCACGCAGCAGGCGAAACTGCAAGTCGAACTGGCCCAACTGGAATACACTCTCCCGCGCCTCACCCGCATGTGGAAGCACCTCTCGCGCATCGAAGGCGGCATCGGGTTCCGAGGGCCGGGCGAGAGGCAGCTCGAAGTCGAAAGGCGACTCGTCAGGAAGAAGACCTCGGAACTGCGCAAGCGTCTCAAGCAGATCGGCAAGAGGAAGGCCCGCCAAGTGGCCGCCCGCAGCGATGAGTTCACCATCTCGATCATCGGATATACCAACGCCGGCAAGTCGACACTGATGAACAGGCTCACGAACGCGGGCGTCGAGGCGGGCGACCAGCTCTTCGTCACTCTCGACACCCGCACGCGCGAATGGCATCTATCGCGCACCGAGCAAGCCCTGCTCAGCGACACCGTAGGGTTCATCCGGCGGCTGCCGCATCATCTCGTCGCATCGTTCCACGCCACGCTCGAGGAGGCGAACCGGGCCGACCTGCTCCTGCACGTCGTCGATATCAGCCACGAGGATCCGCGCTCCCAGGTGCAGGCCGTCAAACAGGTTCTCAGGGAGATCGGTGCCGCCGACAAGCCGGAACTGACGGTATTCAACAAGATCGACCAGCCGCACGCCGAGGCCGAACTCGCACTGCTCAGGAGCGAACAGCCGTGGGCCGTCGCGGTTTCGGCCCTCAACAGCCGGGGCATAGATCAGCTTCATCGCACGGTGCTCGATTACGCCCGGAACGACATGACCGACGTCGAGATACTCACCAATTGCGGCAACGGCAGGCTATTCGCAATGCTCGCGCAGAGCGGACGCATCATCCGACAGGAGTACTCCGACGACAAGACGAGAATCATCGCTCGGGTTCATCGGCATTCACTCACGCGCATCGAGGCGCTCAATGACGGCATCCCGGCGAAAACACTGGCGTAGGGATATGACTCGCAAACTGCTGATCCTGATGCTGCTGGCATTGCCGGCTGCCCCCGTGCAGGCTTGCGACACACCCTGCCCGCGGTGCCACTCCAGCGGATGGATCGACTGCCCGCGATGCCGGCATGATGGCGGCCTGTGGTGCAGTCGCTGTGCCTTGCTCAAGGGGTACTGTCCCACGTGCAGGAACACGGGACACGTGCGCTGCCCGAACAGCAGGCCCGGCAAGAGCGGTAACCGCGTCAGCCCCGACCTGTGGGCCTCCGCCGCCAGGCTCGGCGCGGAACTTATCATCATTGAAGACCACTCCCTTCGACTCGCAACCGATGTGAGCCACGAGGACGCTCACGAGTTCTTCAAGATACTCGCAGGCGCCCGACGCCACCTGCGCCGGCAGTTCCACGTGCCGAAGAAGACGCAGCTCTGGAACGGCAGATGCACCGTCTACGTGTTCAAGGACCGCAAGACGTATATCAAATTCACGCTCGACGTGGACCACACAGCCGAGATGACGCACACCGGAGCCTATAGCAGGACTGCCCGCAACTGCCCGCTGATAGCCATCTCGCGCCAGGGCCGCAACGGCGACGAGATACGCCGAATTGCACTCCACGAGCTGGCCCATGTCTTTCTCGATCTTTACCGCAACGACACGAAGATGCCCGTCTGGCTCTCGGAAGGCGTCGCACAGTGGTTCGAGTTCCGTCACAAGCCCAAGGGCTCGCGCCGGGCGGATTGCATGAAGCGCGTCAAGACGGCCTTCGCGAGAGGCGCCGGGCCGCGCATTGTCGATATTCTCGACCGCCCCATTGCCCCCGATGCCGCCGTCGACTATGCCATCGCCTGGAGCCTGACATCCTTCCTAGTCGAGCGCGACAAAGCCCGAAACAGCGATGATTTCCGCGTTTTCGTCGACATCCTCAAGAGCGGCACGCCCCAGCCTGCAGCAATGACGAAGGCCTTTGGAATGCCCATCGACAGGCTCGAGAGGAGCTGGCGGCTGTACATCAAGAGAACATACTGACGAACGCAGGCTACAGGCTCAAGACTTCAGGGCTGCCCTTCCCTACTTCTGCCTGAAGCCTGAAGCCTGAGAGCTCTCCGAAGAATCTTCGCCCGAATCACTGCGTTTTTCCTTGACATCATGGCCTTTGGAGCGATAATTAAAGGGGCCATACGGATGGCTGAGCGCCGGGTGGCACGGTCTACCGTCTTCGGTAGGCCGTGTTTGGCGGTGTTTGCACGTCCAAGCAGGGCTTGAACGTGGCACCCGGAGGAAACAGTGAAGATTGTGTTCATGGGGACCCCGGATTTTGCGGTTCCCTCTCTTCGGGCACTGATTGCAGGCGAATGTGAAATAGCAGCAGTTTTCACTCAACCCGACCGCCCGAGCGGGCGCGGAAGGCATTTGCACCCGAGTCCGGTCAAGCAGGTCGCGCTTGATGCGGATATAGAAGTATTTGAACCACTCAGGCCCAGCAGCCCGGAGTGGGTTGACAATCTCACGCAGATCGCCCCTGATCTCGTAGTCACGGCGGCCTATGGCCACATACTACGCCAGCCGTTGCTGGACGTGCCGCGCCTGGACTGCATAAACGTGCATGCGTCATTGCTGCCGCGGCATCGCGGCGCCTCGCCCATCGCAGCGGCCATCCTTGCAGGGGACAGCCGGACAGGCGTGACTATCATCAGGATGTCGACCGGAATGGACGAAGGCGATGTCATCGCCCGGAAGGCCATCGACATCGCCGCCGACGATACGGCGGGCTCGCTGCACGATAAACTTGCCGAACTCGCCGCCGAACTTCTACTGGAAACAGTTGCAGCATTTCGGCACGGCTCGGTTGTATATACAATACAGAAGCACGGCGAGGCGACCTGTTGCCGTAAACTGACGAAAGCCGACGGCGAAATAGACTGGAATGCCGCTCCGGAAGCCGTATGCAGGCATATCCGGGCGATGACGCCCTGGCCGGCGGCCTTTTCTGTGCTGAGAGGCCGGCGCGTCACAATCTTGCAGGCCGATGCCTGTGAGCGTGAGCCGTCGGGGCCGCCGGGAACTATCGTGGATACTGATCGCAATAGCGTCCTCGTGGCCGCTGCTGAGGGTTGTATCGCTGTCCGCAGGCTGAAGCCGGCCGCCGGCAGGGCAATGTCGGCAGCGGAGTTCCTTAACGGGCACCCCGTTCGGCCGGGAGACTGCTTTGGAACTGTTGGATAGTGCAATCGTCGGCCTCAACAACCTTGCGGTGAAAACCCGCCGCACAAACGTGAAAGCCGGCGAGCTGCTCCTGCTCTTTTCAAGCTGCCTGCAGAACTCGCAGTGCGAGCAGCGGATTAATAACGACCTGACGCGATGCCGGCGATGCGGCAAATGCCCCGTCAAGGGGCTGCTCGATATGGCCGACGAACTCGGCGTGAAGGCGGCAATGGCAACCGGCGGCCACTTGGCGCTCGAGAAGGTCAAGAATCCGTCGATCAAGGCCGTTGTCGCCGTCGCCTGCGAGAAGGAACTGCGCGAGGGGCTGCTGGGGTGCTTCCCCAAGCCCGTCTATGCAGTGCCGATATCAAAGCCCAACGGCCCCTGCCACGATACCTGCATCGACCTCGAGGCCGTCAGGCGCGCACTCGACTGGCTGCTGAGATCGCAGCTTGGTCGCCAAGGGGTAGCATAGTGACGTAACTTCCCGGGGAGCAGCCCCGGAAAACGAAGTGAACTGTAAACCGGTAGGTTCGGGTCGATTTCTTTTTGAAAGGAGATAGTAATGTTGAAGGATCTGTGTTGGAATAGATCGTGGCTGGTCTTTGCCGTAGTCTGCGGGTTGATCGTTACGGTGGGGGGCGTGTCTTTGCGTGCAGCCGAAAAGGAACCACCGAAAGCCGAGGAGAAGAAGAACGATGCAGCCAAGGATCCGGACTTGCAGAGCCTGCTCGACAGGACAACTAATCAGGCCAAAGTAGACGAAAGCCGCAACCGTTACCTCGCGAGACACCACACCGAAACCGGCATCAGACTCTTTGACGCCCTTGGTTTCGAAGAGGCGAAGACGGAGTTCGAGACGGCGCTCCAATATGACAAGAACAACAAGGAAGCGCGCAAGTACCTCCGCACCACCAACAGCCTGCTCGCGCTCAAGCACGGCGAGTGGAGCGAGGAGATCGAGAACGTAGTCAACATCACACGGGTCGGACGCCAGATCGCCAAAGTCGAGATGGAGAACCGCTTCGAGGAAGCCAAGGCCGCTTTCGACAGGCACGATTACAAGGCATCGATCGATGGCTTCGAGCGCACCGCCGAGATCATCAAGTGGATTGAGCCTTACGCCGACGTTAGCAGGGTCAAGGCGAACACGGCCGACTATCTCGCCCGTTCGAAGCAGGACGAGCTGGAACAGAAAAAGCGCAAGGAATCTGTTGCACGAGCTCAAGCTACCGCTATTGCCATCGAGCGCGAAAAGCAACGTCTCTCATTCGAGAAGAATCGTGTCGAGATACTCCTCGATGATGGCCGCAGGCTCTACGGCGTCGGTCGTTTTGAAGAAGCCCAGAAGAAATTCAACGTCGTCGCCGATATGGATCCCGAGAACGATCAGGCCAAGCGGCTCGCCGAGAATGCCCGCATCGCTGCACTCGAGGCCTGGCACGCGAGAAATGCCAAGAGCCGCCAGATCTGCAGCGACACCGCCTGGGAACTCGTCGATGAGTTTTCCGTACCACTGATCAGCACTCACGTCTACGATGTACTCTGGTACGACGTTGAAAAATGGTTCAAATACGTCGTCGACCGTAAGCCCGTCATCATCGGCCACATGCCCGAACAGGACGAAGCGTGGAAGCAATCCATTCGTGCAAGACTGCAAGAGCCGGTGTCCTTCGATTTCGTTGATACACCGCTCGAAGACGTCGTGCAGTTCCTGCGTCAGATTACCGAGATCAACTTCGTGCTGGACAAGAAGGCTCTCGAGGACCTCGACAACAGCATAGTGACGCTCAAGGTCACCGACATGAAGACCGATGCGGCGCTCAACTGGATACTCAGGATGGTCGGGCTGAAGTATGTAATGAAGGACAACGCCGTCTTCATCTCGGACAAAGTCCAGGGGGAAGCCATCCGGCAGCTCTATGACGTGACCGACCTGACGCTCGAGATTCGCGACTTCAAAGGCGACCTGCGGCACCTCCAATCAAGAACGGGCACAGGCACGTCAGGCGGCGGAGGGGGCGACAGCGTCGAAGAAGATATCTTCGGTGAGGATCCTAGAGATTTACAGGACGACGAGGAGGGCTTCACCGGCAAGAGCCTGGTAGAGTTCATCAAGAAGACAATCGCACCGGGCACTTGGGCGGCCGATGATATGCTCGAATAGCCTGAAGGGTTTCAACTGCCGGGGTCTCCGCGGCAAGAAATATCCAAAGCCCGTGCCTTCCCGGCAGAGCGTCCTCGAGGGAAACACGGGCTTTTCTTTTTCATGCGCCGATTGCCCGGCTTCGGTGCTATATCCCGCAAGGGTTCTCGCTATGGACCGTCTCCCCTGTCTCATCGCCGCACTCCTGGCCACGGCGCTCGCCGCCGATACCGCCTTCGGCGTCGATGTCGTCCGTCTGAAGAATGGCAGGACAATCCGAGGCGACATCATCGGGCGGACGCGCGACGGTATCACTCTCCACACACCTGCCGCCAGAATACTCGTGCCCAAGGCCGGTTATGCGACAATCACCCGAGAAGACCGGCCCGACTGGTACCATCAGGAGGCCCGAGCACTGCCGCCCGGCAAGGCCGCCGAACTCTATGAACGAGCCCTCGCGGCACATCCCGGCAACAAGACGATCATCCCGGCCCTCATCGAAGCCTATTTGAAGCTGGCACGGCACCAACTCCGTACCGGGAGCCTGCCGGCGGCGCGGTTGGCCTTCGCAAAGGCGCTGGCGTTTGCCCCCGATTCCGAACCGGCGCGCGATGGCCGGCGAACCTGCAAGACCATAGAGCACCGCACTGCCGCACAGATCCATGCACTGCGGCACGAACTCAAGAAGGACCCCGAGAACGATTACGCCCGGCTCCACCTCGGCATCGCGCTCGAACGACTCGGCCAAACCGAGATGGCATTCGATGAATACCGCCGCATCATCAACGGCAAGATGCAGTTCGACGGCGGCATCGAAGACATCGCACGCCTGCGCGCCATCCTCGAGAAGTCCATCGCCATCCTGCCCGAGACCGGCCGTAAGCCGCCCGCCGAGCCGCCGCCCGGGCAGACCGGCCCGCGCCGGGAATTGACATCGGAGCATTTCATCATATTGCACCACGACGAGGAACTCGCCAGGGCCGCGGCGGATGCCGCCGAGGATGCCTACGCCGCGTCGCTGCGCGCACTCGGGCGAGCCTGTCCCCGCGCACCGCGCGCTACTATATATCTCATCCCAGGCAGGGCGGAATTCGCTCGCCGCACGGGCAACAGCGTCATCACCGGCCACGCGACCGTCGGCGGAACGATCTGCATTTACGCGTCCGCACCGGATGCAATCCGCTCGACGGTACGGCACGAGGTCGCCCATCTCGCCGCATTCCGAACTGTCGGCAAACTGTCGATGTGGGCCGACGAGGGGCTCGCTATCCGTCAGGAGCCCGACTGCTGGCTGCACTATGTAAGAATGCGGCAGATCGTCGGCCAGGGGCGGTTCATGCCCCTTGAACAGCTACTTAAGGTACGCTCGGCAGAACAGCTTGAAACCCAAGCGGAGATCGATCTGTTCTATCAACAGGCATTCACCTTTGTCGATTTCTTGATAGAGTGTCACGGAGGCGTCAAGGCGGTCATAGAGTTTGCTCGGGCCGCGGCCGAGACCGACGTCCCGGCTGCAGCGGCCAGGGTTCTTCGTGTCGCCAGCTTGCAGGAACTTCAGCAGCAATGGGTAAGTTTCGTGCAGCAATGACATCCATTCGATTATGGCTTCGACGCCATGCAGCCTTCGTGCGCGCCGCACCGAGCGCCGCCGTGTCGGTCGCCGTCCACCTGCTGCTGCTGGCGGCCATCGCCGGCATTATCCTGATCCCTCGAGTTGTTGAGCGGGAAGCCATTTTCTCTATTCTGGAGTTCAACAGGCCCGATCCTGTTCCAGTCGAACAGCCCGAGCCACCGGCGCCCGAACCGCTCGATGAGCCCGAGCCGGATCCGATCGTCAAACCGGTTCCGGCGCCGGCCGTCGAGCCGGCAGCATCGAAACCGGAGCCCTCGCCGCGCGACCCCGACCCCGTCCAGATCGCAACGAAGTGTTCATCACCCAGCACCGGGCCGCCCATGAAGGGC
>JAUWKK010000230.1 GCA_030614245.1 Planctomycetota bacterium
ACCCACGGCGTTGCCGTGGGCTATTCTATTTCGCCCCTTACGGGGCTGCAACCGGCCGTCGGCATTCTATACATGCCAAATACATGGCCGATCCCGGCATCCAGACTATCCTATCTGCGTTCATCTGCGTTTATCTGTGGTTTCATTTATCTGCGTTCATCTGCGTTTATCTGTGGTTCCATTTATCTGTGTTTGTCTGGGTTCATCTGCGGTCCCATCCCCGCCTCAAGCCGCGAGCCATCGTTCCGCATGGCGGCGGCTGTGTCTCTGCCCGGCCGCCGGAAAGTCTTTGACATGAACACGCGGTGCATGTACAATGAGTCAGAATGAAAAGTGCTCCTGTGATAGCCATTGACGGCCCCGCAGGTTCGGGCAAGAGCACGGTCGCCCGCAAACTGGCGCAGCGGCTAAGCTTACGCTACCTCGATTCGGGCGCGATGTATCGCGCCGCAACGTGGAAGGTTCTCCGGGATGGCGTCGATCTGAACGACGAGGCGGCACTGGCCGCAGTCGTCGAGAATATGCGCGTCGAGTTGCTCGAATCCGCCGCCGGTGTTGTTGTGCTGGCTGATGGAATCGATATATCGAAGGCGATCCGCGAACCGGAACTGACCGCCCGGGTGAAGTACCTGGCCCGAATGCCGGCCGTACGCAAGGGGGTGGGAGCCTGGCAGCGGAAGTTCGGCGAAAACGGCGGCATCGTAGCCGAAGGCCGGGACATGACGACCGTCATCTTCCAGGACGCCGACGTGAAATTCTACCTCGACGCATCAGTCGAGACGCGCGCCCGCAGGCGCTTCGACGAGCTCCAGGGATGCGGCCAGGATGTCGACCTCGATGAGCTCCAACGCGAGATATCCGAACGGGATCGCTCGGATTGCGAACGAGAG
The DNA here is from genome assembly GCA_030614245.1 of Planctomycetota bacterium. Classification (GTDB taxonomy): domain Bacteria; phylum Planctomycetota; class PUPC01; order JABMSA01; family JAUWKK01; genus JAUWKK01. The sequence goes on from JAUWKK010000230.1 coordinate 891, forward strand.
ACGGCTCCCCTCCGCCGCGCCCATGATGCCGTCTACGTCGATACAACAGGACTGACTATCGAAGACGTAGTCAACATATTGATAGCGGCAGTGGAAGCTCGAACCGGCTGAGACCGCAACACCGATCGCGGAGGCTCTGTTGCTCTACTGGGTGTTTCGTCTACTGCTTTGGGGCCTGTTTCGCCCATTATTCCGGCTTCGGTGCTTCGGCAAGCAGAATGTTCCGCTCGAGGGCGGAGTGCTGATAGCATCGAACCATCAGAGCTTCCTGGATCCGATGCTCATTGGAACGCCGATACTGCACCGGCAGATATCGTTCATGGCCCGAGACACCCTGTTCGACGTCCCCGGGCTCGGGCGATTGATCGCAAAGGTTAATGCGTTTCCGGTGAACCGCGAGGGCGGCGATCTGGCAGCGGTGAAAATGGCAATTGAGAAACTTCGAGCAGGCGAGGCTGTATTGCTGTTCCCGGAGGGTACTCGCACGCATGACGGCCGAATAGGCCCGATCCGGCCGGGGCCGGCGATGATCGCATCACGCGCACAAGTGCCGATCCTGCCGGCTGTTGTCCACGGCGCCTTCGAGGCTTGGCCTCGGACCGCCAGGTTCCCCAAGCCCGGCAACATAAGCGTGGCGTTCGGCGAATCGATCCCTCCGCCGGGAAATTCACGCGGCGAACGCCGAGCGGCAACCGAACTGCTCAGCGGCCGGCTGCGCGAGTTGCAGCAGATGCTGAGAAGCCTGGAATACGACCGAACGATGGCCGTAATGCCATCGAACAAGATAGACGCCGGGGAACTGTAGTTCGCATTTTCTGTGAAGGCGACGCCCCTTTTCCGAAATCTCTTTTTGTGTTTATCTGGAGCAATAAGTGTACAGACCCAAGAAACCGGCAGTCAGGGAGTTCGAGGCGGAGGTTGATTCGGAAGCGATTGAGCGAGAAGTGATCGAGATGCTCGGCCCTGACGTCGAGCCCCAATTGGCGGTGTTATACGAAGAAACGATTCGCGATTTCAAGATCGGGGAAATCCTTGAGGGCCGGATATTGAACGTCATCAGCAACGACGTATTCGTTGACGTGGGCTACAAGTCTGAGGGGATCGTTCAACTGCAAGAGTTCGATTCCCCCGAGGATGCCACCCCCGGCGGTCGCATCGAGGTGCTCCTCGAGGCCGTCGAGGATGACTCGGGGCTGGTCGTACTCTCAAAACGCAAGGCCGACCGCATTCGCGGCTGGGAGAACGTCATCAGTGTCAACGACGAAGGTGACGTAGTCACCGGCCGTGTGACGCGCAAGATCAAGGGCGGCCTGCTGGTCGATATCGGCGTGCCGGTCTTCCTGCCGGCTTCGCAGGTCAATATCCGCCGCACCGGCGACATATCCGAATACATCGGCCGGAAAATCGAGTGCAAGATCATCAAGATCGATTGCGCCCGCAGGAATATCGTGGTATCGCGCCGCAGGCTGCTTGAAGAGCGCCGCGAGTCGCTAAAGAAGGAACTGCTCAGCCAGTTGGTAGTCGGCGAGCTTCGTACCGGCGTGGTGAAGAGCATCACCGATTTCGGGGCGTTCGTCGATCTCGGCGGTATCGACGGCCTGCTGCACATCACCGATATGTCGTGGGGCCGGGTGAGCCATCCGTCCGAGGTAGTCGCGCTCGACCAGGAGATAGAAACCAAGGTACTCAGCTTCGACTCCGAGAGAGAGAAGATTTCGCTCGGCCTCAAGCAGAAGATGGAGAGCCCGTGGGTGCATGTGCTCGAGAAGTACCCCGTCGGCTCCCGGATAACCGGGCAGGTAGTCAACGTGATGTCATACGGCGCGTTTGTCAAGCTCGAGGAAGGCGTCGAGGGCCTTGTCCACATCTCGGAGATGTCCTGGACGCGCCGCATCAACCATCCCAGCGAGGTCGTCGCTATAGGCGACACCGTCGAGGTCGTCGTGCTCGGCATCAATACCGACAAGCAGGAGATTTCGCTCGGTATGAAGCAGATCGAGATCAACCCATGGACGCTCGTCGAACAGAAGTATCCGCCCGGCACCATCATAACCGGCCGCGTGCGGAACATGACGAACTACGGCGCTTTCATCGAGATCGAGGAGGGTATCGACGGCCTGCTACACATCTCCGATATATCGTGGACGAAGAAGATCAAGCATCCCTCCGAGGTATTCAAGAAGGGCGAACGGGTGGAGACAATGGTGCTGTCGGTCGACCAGCAGAAGAAGCGCGTGGCGCTGGGAATGAAGCAGCTCGTGCAGGACCCGTGGGAGGCGGTGATCCCGGGCAAGTACGAGCCGGGCCACCTCGTCGTCGGCAAGGCGACGAAGTTCACCAACTTCGGTGTTTTCGTCGAGCTCGATGATGGGCTTGAAGGGCTGCTGCACATCTCCGAGCTGGCCGACCACAAGGTCGAATCGCCCGAGGACGTGGTCAAGCCCGGTGAGAGTCTCCACCTGATGGTCATCCGGGTCGATCCACACGAGCGTAAGATCGGCCTGAGCCTTCGCAGAATGGCCGAGATGGAAGAGCATCAAGACACCGACAAGCTACAGTCGTCCGTGCCTGAAGGCGAACAACCCGCCGCTGCGGTCACAGGAGACAGATTCACCCACGGGCTTGAGTTGCCCGATTCGGTCGTGCCCGCATCAGAGGACGAGGCCCCTCAAGAGGCCGAGCAGGAAGCCCCCGCCGAGGAACAGCCGGCTGCCGACGAGGCACCGACCGATCAAGCGGCGCAGGTTGTAGAGGATGCACCAGCCGAAGAAGCGACGCAGGCCGATGAGGCGCCTCCGCATCAGGATGCCGCACCAGAGGAGCCGGTTGGCATCCAGGAGGTACCACCGGCCGACGAATCCGAAGCACCGGCTGAAGAGCCGGCGGACAACCACGAGCAGGCCCCACAGGCTGAGCAACCTGAGCCGGCTGACGGTGAGCCCGCCACCGGGGAGCCGGAAGCTCCCGAGGTAACCGACGAACAGCCGCAAGGCTGATAGTTCAAACAGCGCCTGCCCCGCTGCCCCATCTTTCGGGAGGTCCGACATGGCTCGTTATGTACTCATCGCCCTGCTGCTGATACTTCCGGCATCCCCCTGCCTGGGAGACGTCATACATCTGAAAACGGGCGGCAGGATAGACGGCAAGATCATGGAGAAAACCGAGCAGGCGGTCAAGATACGCACGCAGGCTGGTGTGGTATCGATAGATCGGAACCGCATCGAACGGCTCGAGTACAAGGCCCTCCCGATCGACGACTACCACAAGGAACTGAAGCAGCTCGCCGATGACGACGTCCTGGGACATTACGCGCTCGGGATGTGGTGCAAGGACAACCGCCTGCGCAAACAGGCGCAAGAGCGCTTTCGATACGTGCTCAAACTCAACCCCGAACACAAGAACGCCCGCCGGCAACTGGGCTACCGACGCTACCGAGGCCGATGGATGACTGCCGAAGAGGTGATGATCGCCCAAGGGAAGGTCCGGCATGGTGGCGAGTGGGTCACCCCGAAAGAGGCCGGGCACCTGGCCATGCTGGAGAAGCAGCAGGCGATCTGCAAGCGCCTCGCCAAGCTCGCCCAGGCCATCGAACAGGGCAGTGGAAAGGGCCGCAAGCGGGCAATGGACGCCCTCGCCGCGATGAAAGACCCCGACGCCATCGAGCCGCTCGCGCGTTTCGCCGACAACAAGCACGTTAACGTCCGCCGGGGTGTGATTAACGCCCTGACCGGCATCGGCACCGGCCCCGCCGCCGACGAACTGGCCAGGGTCGTCCTGATCGACCCCAAAGAGGAACTCAGGGTGCTCGCCCTGGCGGGCCTCAAGAAGATCAAGGGGATCGACGCCTCTGAGTACTACATCTCGGCGTTGCGGGCCTATCGCAAGAAGCCCGTTGAACTTAAAGAGCACGCGGTGCTGAAGCGCCGCGTCCTCGCCCGTGGAGCGTGGGCGCTCGGAGAGATCGGCGACAAGCGCGCCATTCCAACCCTCATCAGCGTGCTCGTCGTCGACATGGGCTATTCCGTCACCAGGACGCAGCCCAGGAGCGTCAAGGGCCCGACGACGATCAAAAGCCATGAAATAGGCACCCATGGCCGGCCCACCGGCAGGACACACGAGGCAAGACTCCTCCGGCCTTCCGTCGGCGCAGTCAAGACCGAAGCCGAACGCGTCATATTCACAAACGAGGAAGCCCATAAGGCCCTGATGAAACTCACA
>JAUWKK010000202.1 GCA_030614245.1 Planctomycetota bacterium
GACCTTGCCGCGCCTTTACGGTCAGGTGGGACGGTGCTTAGATTGCGTTGGGTGGGATAGATGCCACGAAGTTGAGGATTGAAACCGCAGATGAACACGGATGAACACAGATAATGAGAAGACGGCCGATCTCGACAGCCAGACCACCTTATCTGCGTTTATCTGTGGTTCCATCCCCCCGCATCTATTGGCCGTACCGTCTCCGTATTCGACCGAGACTTGCTATGGGGTTTTGCGCTTTGTCGGCCTGCCTGCCTACGGCATGGCTTGAAGATGCGCGGCCCTCCGTGTAGAATGCCTGTGGCTCTGCAATTATTAAGGGGAACACAATGCGAACTTTCACACTCAGGATGATCCTGGCGATTGCGGCGCTGTCGGCTTCCGCGGCCGGCGGCGAATTGGACACGCTGCCGAGCCCGGTGCTGATGCTCGAATTCCGCGATCTGGACCAGATCGCAGTCGATATCCAGACCTTCGCCGAGATTATGCAGCCCGGCCTGACGACCGAGTTCGTCCAGGCCGGGCTCGGGGCAATGTTCCTGAGCAGCGATTTCGCCGGCCTGCGCAGCGACGGCGTCTTCAAGCTGCTTGTGCTCGACAGGCGCAAGCACCCCAAGCCGATAGTGTTCGTCGCGCCGCTGCTCGACAAGGATATCTACAGCGACGTAATCGGGGAGCGATTCAAGGGCGCTATGCCGGATAAGCGCGACGGGCTGACCGTCTTCACGACGAAGACACAGATATTCGACCGCGAAGCATACAGCAAGGCGCTGGCCGAGAAGAAGCCGGGCGTCAACCACCGGCAATACACCAAAGAGGTTATTGTCGAGCGATTCCTCGGCACAACACCCGCGATGGCTGTGCTCGCCGATGACGCGGCCGCATGCAAACACGTGCTGGAACTGATCAAGACCGGCAAGCTGAAGGACGGCCCGATCGTGGATATCGATGGTGCCTTCGCGATGAGAGCGAGTCCCGGGGCGCTGCTGGAGTGCTACAGCGGCGATATCGCCGCCTGGATCAAATCAACGAAGGACACCTTTTCGCGGGCTTTCGGCGCGCGCCCGGCAAAGGGGGGGCTTGATGCCGGCCAGATAGCCGCGCTCTTCGAACTTGAGGTCAACACGGCGATCGATATTGCCACGCAGGTTCGGACAATCGACTTCGCCGCCACGATCAACCTCGACGGAATCGCATTCACGCAGCGCGTCGAGCCGCAGCCGGGCAGCAAGCTTGCGGTATTTCTGGCGAAACAGAAGCCCGTCGATCAGGCCGCGCTCAAGCTGTTCCCACCCGAAACCATTGCTGTGGTAGATATGTCGTTGAGCAGCCTCGATACGGTGACGGAGCCATACATCGAACTGATGGCGAAGCTCTTCGCCCTCATGCAGCCCAAAGGCAAGGAACCGCCGCTGACCGACGAGATGAAGACGCTGATGAAGGACCTTATTGCAGTTTACGAGGGCGAGTATGCTTTCGCCTGGGTGCGCTGCCCGGGGGACGATTTCGGCTTCGATCTCGTCTACGCGGCAACGGCGACCGACACCCGGCGAGCACGGGATATGACGCTGAAATACATCGCCACGTTCGATAAACTGAAGGACGCCTACAAAGGGATGGGGATAGACTTCGAGGTCGAGCCCATCGAAGGCGAGCTGAAACATCGCGGCGTTGACATCACAGGATTCATGTACAAGTTCAACTTGCCCGAGGACGCCGGCGCTCAGGATGGCATCGGCAAGATGCTGGCCGATGACGTGCCGTTTTACATGGCATTTGTTGGCAAGCGGCAGTTGATGGCATTCGGCAAGAACGCGAAGAAGATGATAACCGCGACAATCGACCGGAGCATTGCAGGCGGCGAGTCGCTGTCCGACAACAAGGATTTCCAGGCCGCTCTCGCTACGCTGGCCGGGGACGACGATGACGAACTGATGGCGTCGGCGTACTGGTCGACGGGCGAGCTCTGCCAGTGGCTCGCGTCATCCGGCGGGCAAGGTGCGGACATTTACTTCGGGGTGACGCCCGGCCCCGGAATGGTCGTTCGTGCGGGCCGGAGCGGCTCGGTGTGGACGAAGCGAATGATTCTGCCGATGCGAGAAATACTCACCATCCGCAGCGCCATCGACGCTGCCACCGAAACCATGATGCAACGCGATGAGGACCAGCCGCCGAGGGTGGCACCGAAAGAAGCCGAACCAGAACCGGGCGAATGACGGGACTGCCGAGCGGATCATTGCCCCCGATATCACTGGCCGGCTTGCAGCGCACCGTGTGCCCGCCAGAATCGGCAGGCTGGAAAGCCTGCCCCACGGAGAGACACTGCCGCCGTTTTTCGTTTGATATTGCGCCGTATACACCTTAATCTAAGGCCTTGAGGTCCCCGTTCCCGCACAGAAGCATCCGGGCCGGCATATATGTTTCCGTTCATTCTCGGCAATCCCATGTGGCTTCTCGGCCTGCCGGCGGCCGGCATTCCTGTTCTGATCCACCTGATCTACAGGTGAAAAGCCCCGAGGATTCTTTTCAGCACGCTGCGGTTCATCAAGCTCTCTCACGAGAAAACCGCCCGCGTGCGGAAGATACACGACCTCCTACTGCTGCTGATGCGAGCGGCGCTCTTCGCGCTGCTTGCTCTCGCGCTTGCCGGGCCGATCTTCCAGCGGAAGGCCAAATCCGCATCGCGCAACGTCGCAGCCGCCGTCATCCTTGACAACTCGTGCTCGATGGCCGCAGTCTACGACGGCCGGTCCCGGTTCGCTCACGCCAAGCACGCGGCCGCACAGATACTCAAGGAATGGCTCGGCTCGGCCGATGAGGCCGTGATATTGCTCACTAATCCCCTTGCCGAAGCGACTGCTCCAGGCGCCACTGCCGATATCGACGAGGCCGCCGAACAACTCGCCGCCGCACAGATATCCAACGGACGCGGCAACCTGCTGCCGATAATCCAACTGGCGCGCGAGATACTCTCGAAATCGCAGAAACCCAATCACGAGATATACGTCGTTACCGACATGCAGAAGTCGGCCTTCGACGTCGGCGAGATCACATCCGACGCGACTGTGCCGACGTTCATCGTCGACGTCGGCCGCACCGGCCTCAAGAACCTCGCCGTGGTCGGCTGCAATATCCGCTCGAGGGCGCTCATCGTAAAGGCGCCCGTCACTATCGAGGCCAAGATCGCGAACTTCAGTCCGAAGGCCGAAGAACAGACCATCGGCCTCTACATCAACAGGCGGAAAGTCGATCAGAAGATCGTCAATATCGACCCGCTCTCCGAGCTGACCGTCCCCTTCAACCGACATTTCGAGCTGCCCGGCAGATACATCGGCCACATCGTGCTGCAGCAGGATTCGATGCCGATCGACAACCGGCGCAGCTTCCAGCTCGATATCGGCGACCGCATCCCGACGCTGATAGTGCAGGATCGCGATTCGCCGGTCGCATTCACCGACGAAAGCTTCTTCCTGCGCCCGGCGATCGACCCTCGGCCCGGCAGCGAGAGCTCATCGACGCTGCATTACGAAAAGATACTGACTGCATCGTTCGGCGCGGCCGATCTGTCGAAGTACCGGACGATATTCCTGCTGAACGTGCAATCGCTTCGCGCGACGGCGATGGCGGCCATCCGCCGATACGTGGCCGACGGCGGCGGGCTGATTGTCTTCGTCGGCGACCGGGTCGATCCCGCTCATTACCCGAGCGTGCTGGGCGACGATACGAGCGCGCTCGGGCCCATGATGCCCGTGAAGCTCCGCCCGCCCGTCGAAAACGCCACCGGCGACAGGCCATTCGCCAGGCTGGCGGATATAGTCTACGAGCACCCGGCACTGACTCTCCTGCGGGGGACGAACATCCACCAGCGCATCCACGTTACGCGTTCGATGCCCGCCGAGCTCGCCGGCGGCACGTCCGCACGGGTGCTGATAAAGCTCGATAACGGCCTGCCGTTCCTCATCGAAAGCCGGTACGGCAGCGGCAGCGTCTTTCTCTTCACGGTGACCGCCAACGCCGAATGGACGAACTTCCCGCTGAAGAAAGGCTACGCGCCCATCATTCACGAGCTCGTCCGGTACGTCGGCCGACGCGGTCGCGCCCGAAGCGCTTACATAGTCGACAGCACCGTCACGCTCCGCTTCCCCGACCGCGCGGAGCCGCTCAAACTGACCGTCACTACGCCCTCGGGGGAGCCGCTGAAACTCACAACCGATCCCGCACGCAATCCCAACAGCGCCGACTTCAATAAGACCCAGCAGCCCGGAGTTTATCGCTGGCAGGTCGACGGCCACAAAGACCCGGCCGGTGCGTTCGTAGTTAACATCGCCGCCGAAGAGTCACAACTGGCCAAGGCAACTCCCGACTTCGTGAACGAACGCTGCGGCAAGACCGGCGTCTACATAACCGATAGCATCGAAGAGATGCGCCCCATAGTGACCCGATACCGCAAGGGCGTTCCGCTCTGGGACATCATCTTCTTCCTGCTGCTGCTGACAGCGCTCTTCGAGAGCTTCTTCAGCAACATCGTAATGCCGAAGGCCCAAGTGCCGGAGGAGGGAGCGAGGGGTGTGGTTTCTTCAGCCCTGTAAGGGCGGAGTCGCCTGCGAGATGATATGGTTACATCGCCCTTTCAGGGCTGGATGTCTGTTCACCCATCCGGCCCCACGGCGATGCCGTGGGCTATTCTATTCCGCCCCTTACGGGGCTTAAGAGGAGACCGCGGCTCTTACCACCCCACGGCGGTGCCGTGGGCTATTCTATTCCGCCCCTTACGGGGCTTAAGAGGAGGCCGCGGCTCTTACCACCCCACGGCGATGCCGGGGGCTATTCTATTCCGCCCCTTACGGGGCTTAAGAGGAGGCCGCGGCTCTTACCCACGGCGTCCCCTCCGTAAGCGGACCATCCTGAGGCAGGCAGGCAGGGCCGTGGGCTGTTCTACCTCGCCCATAATGGGGCAGCAAGCCAATGCCGGGTGCCACGGTCAACCGTCCCCGGTTGGCCGTGCTTGCCTGCCTACGGCATGGCCCGCCTCCGGGGGGCTACAGCCCGTCGCTCCGTATAATATGTCTGGGTCAAACACATACGATGAGGGCCTGCAACATACCACGGTCCCGGGGGGACAACGCAACCGGCTCCGGGCATTGCGTCGGGGTGCCGCGAATTCCGCCGGCAGGGCCGTGCCCGTGGTGCGCCTTGTGGGGGAGTGGCAGGAAAAGGACATGCCTGAGCGCACCACGGGGGCCTCCGGTTCGCGTCACGTCACAGGTAGTACTGCAACGACGGTGGGATGGGCTTTTTGCCGGCTCGCTGCGAGCTTTCGCGGCAGCGGGTGCAGATGTACTTCTTCTCGCCGCGCAATCGGACTACACGGTGAACCTCTTTGTGGCATCGTTCACAACGCATCGGTCATATCTCCTGATAGTAGCAATCCACTAATTAACACTACAACGCCAGATTCTCGCACGGCGCGGCACCCAATGCCTTGCGAGCCAAGGAGTTAAGAGCTCGCCTACCTTGTCATTCTGAGCGTAGCGAAGAATCTTTCGCGCGATGGACGCGCGATCTCTTCAGAAGCGTTGGTACGCACTGCATTTACAGCTCGAAAGATTCTTCGTTGCTTCGCGCCTCAGAATGACAGAAAGCAGCGTTGTAGTGCTAA
>JAUWKK010000347.1 GCA_030614245.1 Planctomycetota bacterium
AGGCGCACATTCGCGCCTGACCGCCAGCAATTCTTCGCCAGCCCCAGCATTAAACACATCCTCACATTCGCGGCACACAAGATACCTCACGATCTGGATACAGACTCAGTGCGAAACCTGATTCAGTGATCAGTGATCTGTGATCTGTATTCTTCACTGCTTACTGCTTACTTCTTACTGCTTACTGCTTCGGCGGGGGCCTCTTCGGCCAGGGGCGTGGGACCGTACCGGGGAACGTATTCGACGCAGCCTTCGCTGAGCAATTCCTCGACGCTGCGTTTGAGCTTTTCGCCGACCTTTACCCTCCAGTGGGGGCCTGCGCGCACTACGGTTGTCAATCCGTCATTGCTGATGCGGAAGAAGACCGTGCACTCGCCATGGTGCTTGTCGAAGACGCTGCGGAGCTTGGGGATGACTTCGCTGCGCTGGAGTTCGGGAGCGATATTGATCGTGATGTGATCGGTCAAGGCCGCCGGCGCGCCCGCCAGACTGACGATCTGCTCGACGCGGATTTCGGGCTGAGGGTTGTTCTTCAGGTCGACTGTCCCGATGACAAACACCACCTTGTCGGCCTCGATCATGTGCCCGTATTTCTTGAACGCATCCGCGAAGGCTACCGCCCGGCACGAGCCGCTGAAATCTTCGAGCCTGAAATTCGCCATTCTCTTGCCTTCATTGGGGCCGCTCTTGATGACGCGGAGAGCAGGGTTGCAGATCGTGCCGCCTATCACGACGTGCGCCTTGTGCCCGGCGGCCGGCAGATCGGCGATCCGGATCGTCGAGTACAGCGACAGCATCTCCTCGTGGCTGCTGAGCGGGTTCTTGCTCAGATAGAAGCCGATGGCGTCTTTCTCTTTGGAAAGCAGGTCGCTTTCGGACCAGTCGGGAACGTCGGGCAAACGGTCCATCTCGGCGCGGAACTTATCCTGCTGGTCGAAGGCATCGAAGAGTGACAATTGCTTCTTTTCGCGATCCTGTTGTGCGAGGCTGCCGGCCTGGAGGGCACGGTCGATGCCTGCCGTCAGTCGTGCGCGCGACTGCCCCAGGCAATCCATGGCCCCTGCCTTGACCAGGCTCTCGAGCGCGGCCTTGTTCACCGACCGTAGATCGACACGCCGGCACAGGCCGAAGATCGACGCGAACGGGCCGCTCTTCCGGCGCTCGTCGACTATGGCGTCGACTGCCTTACTGCCGACGTTCTTGATAGCACACAATCCGTAACGGATCGCTCCGTCATCGACCGTAAAGACTCCGTGGCTCTCGTTGATATCAGGCGGCAGCAGTTCGATGTTCAGCTCGCGGCACTCCGCGCGATAATCAACCAGTTTGTCGGTGTTGGACATGTCGTTGGTCATCAACGCAGCTATGAACTCGGTTGGATAGTTCGCCTTCAGGTACGCCGTGCGATATGCCAGGAAGGCGTAGGCAGTGGTGTGCGCCTTGTTGAAGCCGTATCCTGCGAAGGGCTCGATCATCGAGTAGACCCGCTGGGCGATCGACCGGCTGACGCCGTTCTTGACGGCGCCCTCGAGGAATTCGCCCCTGAGAGCGTCGATCTTGGAGCGCTTCTTCTTCGAAATGGCCTTGATGAGCGTGAGAGACTTCGCCATCGAGAGGCCGCCCATCCGGCTGACCACCGCCATGATCTGTTCCTGGTACATGATCACGCCGTAGGTGGATTCGGCGATGGGCTCGAGCATCGGATGGATGTACCTGATCTTCGAGGGATCGTGCTTTCGCTCGATGAAGTCCTCGACCGCGCCGCTCTGGAGCGGACCGGGTCGATACAGGGCGACGACCGCGATGATGTCTTCGATGCAGTCGGGCTTGAGATCGCGCAGCAGCCCGCACATACCCGAAGAACTCATCTGAAAGACACCCTTGCCACGGCCCTGGCGCAGGAGCTTGTAGGTCTCCTTGTCGTCGAGCTCCAGCTTGGAGATATCCAGCAGTTCACCGGTTCGTTTTTCGATCAGAGCCAGGCAGTTGTCCATCATAGTAAGCGTCTTCACGCCCAGGAAATCCAGCTTGAGCATGCCGATGGCTTCGAGATCGCCCATAGGGAACTGCGTAGTGCACGTGTCGCCGGTCTTGCACAGGGGCAGATAGTTCACCAGAGGCTCGTCGGCGATGACGACGCCTGCTGCGTGCGTGGATGCATGCCGGGAGAGGCCCTCGAGCCGCAGCGAGATGTCGATGAGTTTCCGCACTGCCGGCGTGCTGTTGTATTCATCCCTCAGGTCGGGGTTCTGTTCGAGAGCATCCTGGAGCTTAATCCCCAGGGTGCTGGGAACCATCTTCGCAAGCCGATCTACATCATTGTACTGCATGTTGAGCGCGCGGCCGACATCGCGGACGACTGCCCGCGCTTTCATCGTCCCGAACGTGATGCTCTGGGCGGTATTCTCTTCACCGTAGCGGTTTCTCACATACTCGATCACCTTCTCGCGGCCGATTTCGCACAGGTCGATGTCGATGTCAGGCGGCTCCTTCCGCTCGGGATCGAGGAACCGCTGGAACAGCAATCCGTACGCGAGCGGGTCGATGTCCGTCAAGCCGAGCACATACGACACCATCGCCCCCACGCCGGAGCCGCGCATGCCCGTCGGGATCCTGTTCTCGCGGGCGAACTTGACGAAATCCCAGACGATCAGGAAATAGCTCACGTAGTTCATCTCTTCGATCACGCCGAGTTCATACTCGAGCCGCTCGACGGCTTCCTGGGGGGGATTCTCGCCGAAATTGCGGTGCAGGCCCTCGAAGCTCAACTTGCGCAAGAGCGCCCTGTCGTCAACGGACGCATCATCGAGATGAAACTTCGGGAAGTGCCTCACATCAAACTGCATCTTCAAATTACAGCGTTCGGCCACCTCGACTGTGTTCTCAAGGGCCTCGCGATGTTCGCCGAAGTGAACGAGCATGTCGTCCCGCGACTTGAAGTAGTACTCCGAGCCCGACATCCGCATGCGATCGGCATCATCGATCGTCTTGCCCGTCATGATGCACAACAAGACGTCGTGCGCTTCGGCATCGTCCGGCGAAATGTAGGGTATGTCGTTGGTGGCCACGGTCTTCAGGCCCAGTTTACCAGCCATCTCGATGAGCACTGGCATGCACTTCCGCTGGTCGTCAAGCCCGTTGTTCTGCAGCTCGACGTAGAAACTCTCCCTGCCGAAGATATCCCGATATCCCGCCAGGGCATCCATTGCCTGGGCCTCTTTCCCTGCGAGTATGAGCTGACACGCCTCTGAATTAAGGCAGCCGCTGAGCGCGATCAAACCCTCCGAATGCTCGGCAAGCAGTTC
>JAUWKK010000152.1 GCA_030614245.1 Planctomycetota bacterium
CATGTCGCCGATGAGATCGAGCGCCTTGTGCCTGGCGAACTCGTTCGAGAAGCGGGGCTCGTTCTCGATGATCCCTTTCTCTCCGATGACGAGCATGTTCTGGTAGGTGGCCCCGCGCCCCATTCCGCGCGTCCTGAGTTCCTCGATGTCGCTCTCGAGAATGAATGTGCGCGCCGGCGCTATCTCGGCCGCGAAAGTCTCGGGCGTCACTATGCAGTCGAAATACTGCGCCCTGAGCATGGGTGGCACGTGCGAGCCATGCTTGGACGTGGGCCCGGCACGGCCGGCGGAAGACCGTTGACCGTGGCCCCCGACATCATAGCACAGCGTGTAGGAGACGCTGAGCCCCTCGTCGGAAGGAATGGCGACGAGCGAAGCGGAGTCGTCGGCCACGGAGATCGGGGCCGTGATGGTCAGGATATGTCTGGGGCCGTTCTGTTCAACTATGCCGGCTTCGGAGAGGGTCTCGCAGAAGCCGAGAGCGGAACCGTCGCCGCAGGGGACTTCGGGGCCGTCGATCTCGATATGGATGTTGTCGATACCAAGCCCCGAGAGGACGGCCATTACGTGTTCGACCATCTGCACTTCGACATCGTCGCGGATGATGGATGTTCTCAGCAGCCGGCTCCCGGCATACTCGATTTTCGCGGGAATCTCCGGCGCTCCGGCCAGATCGGTACGTATGAACACGGCACCGGTATTGACCGGCGCGGGCTTGAACCGCATCATTGCCTTCTCGCCGGTGTTCACTCCGATGCCCGAGAAGGTGGTCTCGCGCTCAATCGTTTTTTGCAGCTTCTTCAAGTGCGGTCAACCTCTCGTGAAGTTCTCGGATCTTCTCGTAGGCCTTCGGCAGTCTTCTCACATAGACTTGCATCCGGCGTTCTTTGTCTAGCGGCTGTGCCGGCACGCCCGAGATGATCTGACCCGGTTCGATGTCCTTTGTGATGCCCGCCTTTCCTGCTGCGGTAACGCCGTCGCCGATATCGAGGTGGCCGCCTACGCCAACCTGGCCTGCGAGTATGACGTAATCGCCGAGACGGGTGCTGCCGGCAATGCCCACCTGCGAGACGACTATGCAGGTTTCGCCGACCCACACGTTGTGCCCGATCTGGACGAGGTTGTCGATCTTTGTGCCCCGCCCGATATGGGTCTTCCCAAAGCGTGCCCTGTCGATTGTAACATTAGCACCAATCTCGACGTCATCCTCGATCTCGACCGTGCCCACCTGCGGGATTTTCACGTGCTTACCTTCGACAATGTTGAAACCGAAGCCGTCGGCGCCGATCACAACACCACAGTGTATGACGACACGGTTACCTATCGTGCTACGCTCGCGGATTTTTACTCCCGAGTGCAGCAGGCAGTCTGCGCCGATGCGGGTATAGTGTCCGACATACGTGTGCGGCAGGATTATGCAGCGGTCGCCGATGCGGGCACCGGGCTCTATGACAACGTAAGCCCCGATGCTGACGCCCCTGCCCAGTTCCACGTCGTCGGCTATGACGGCGGTGGGGTGGATGCCGGGCGGATACCTGATCGGCTCGGGCGCGAAGTGGTCTGCAATCTTCACGAAGGCCGTGTCGGGGTCTTTGACGCGGAGCAGTTGGGCGCGGCAGCCGCCGGCGCTGATGTCGTCGGCCAGGACGACAGCCGAGGCCTTTGTGCCGGCCGCGTAAAGCTTGCCGTAGCGGGCATTGGCGATGAAAGTGATCTGCCCTTTCCGGGCCTCGCGTATGCCTGCCACGCCGGTTATGGCGATATCGGCGTCGCCTTCAACGGTGCCGACGACGAGCTCGGCCAGTTGCCCCAGGGTTGTCTTCACAGCGGTGCTCCGAACGCGGATCGGGGTATTACTTCGGCCCGTCCAATTCAGCGGCCAGTGGCCAGTATCAAGATTCTTCACTGCTTACTGATAACCGCTTACTGAATTCTTCTTGCCGGTTCCTTGGGGGCATCGGGTCTCTCCGGCTCGTCTCCAAGGTCTCTTTGCTTGTCGGCGAGGTATTCCGCATTCATTATATCGATGATCTTCTTTGAGATGTCATCCACGGTATTCTTGTCGGCGTAGAGCAGCGCATCCTTCAGGATGACAACCGCGATGCCCTGTTCACGGGCGTACTTGGCGACGGCATCGGTCATCTTGCTTTGAAGCTGCTTGAGATACTTATCGCGCTTCTCGGCGAGCCTGCGCTGCTTTACACTTCCCGTCGCTCGGTATTCCTCTTCCAGGCGCCGCAATTGCACCCTCTTCTTGTCTTTCTCATCGCCGTCCACCATCAGGCCGAGGCTGTTGGTGAGCTTCTGAATCTTGTCGAGCAAGCTGTCGAGATCCTTCTTGAGCCGTTGCCGGTCCGCCTCGAGTTCCGTCTGCCGGTCGATCCATTCTTCAAGGTACTTAGCGACCTCTATGTCGGAGACGAGGGCGATCTTGACTGAATGCTTCTTGAGCGACTCGACTTCTTTCTGGAGCCTTTCGACGGCTTTCGCCAGGTCGGTGTTGTTATCGGCGGCAAGCAGGCAGTGCGCCGGGGCAGCCAAGACGAGGATGATCATGAGCTTGCAGAATGGTCGCATAGGGTGGTCCTTTCGGTCGGGTCAGAAGGTGATTCCCAGCGTGAAATGCATGAATTCCGTGTCGTCGGAACTCTCCTTGATGAGCGGTACGCCGAAATCGAGCGTGATGGGGACTCCCTGGAACATCGGTGCGGGGATGAAGACACGGAATCCGAAGCCGATGGAGACTCTGATGTCGCTGAAGGCATCGAAGTCGGGCTTGCGGCTGACGGTGCCGCCATCGACGAACGTGACGCCCCGGAGGCTCCTGCCCAGCAGCGGGAACTGGTATTCCACGCCCGTGAGGGCCAGGAATCTGCCGCCGATCGGCTCGTCGCGCCAAGTGGGCATTGTGCCGAGCTGGGGATTTGCGGGATTGATGTAAGTTCGCTCGCCTCGGGGCCCTACGCCGTGGTACTCGAATCCGCGCAGTCCGTAAGTGCCCCCTCCGCCCGCGTAGAAGCGCTCGAAGATCGGAACATCGTCGTTGCCGTAGTCCCACGACATCCCTATGCGTCCACGCGTCGCGAGCACGTGCTTGCGGTCACGCTCGTCTGTCTTCAGAGTGTAGTACTTCCGGCCTGCCAGCTCTGCCTTCAGGATGTCATAGTCTCCGCCGAACGGTCCTCCACTCAATTCGACTCCGGCGTTGGCCTGATAGCCCGACGAGGGCATCATCCTGTAATCCAGCTTATCGACTGACACACCGAATTGCAAGGCGGAGACGATGTTGTCGCCTCGGACGTCATAGACTTCAGTCGGCGAGCCGAACTCGATACTGCTGATGTCTACTGTCTGGAGGCGATAGCTGAAGCCTGCCTCGATATCGCGGGTGAGCCTCTTGCCAAGATAGATACGCCCGCCCATTCGGTCCTCGTCGTACAACTTATATATGGAGTCTATCTTATGGAGGCCTGTCTGGAGCGTATATGGCTTGTCGAACAGCCACGGCTCGGTGAAGACGGCCGAATAGCGGCTTCGGTCCTGGCCTGGGGATGCTCTGAGCGAGAGGGACTGTCCGGCCCCGGTGAATACGTTGCCCGGATAGAGCGCGGCCCAGCCGTCTTCCTCGAAGTTGGGCAGATCGGTGATGTCGAAATTGCGCTGGCGGAAGAACAGCGTTGCATAAGGCCCGCTGTCGGAAGCCATGCCGCCGCCGAGGCCCATTCCGCCGGTCTCGGTCTCCTCCACGTCCACCGTCAGGTCCATCCAATGGCGGTCGTCGCCCTCCCGCACGGCCGGGCCCGGAGCCTCGGTCTCGACAATCTCTATCTCCTTGCCGCCTTTTTCATTAACGAAGTAGCGCAGGTTCACCAGGCGGCGCTTGAATTCGTCGATCTGATCTATGTCATAGATGTCGCCCGGGAGTATGTCGGACTCGCGGAGGATGACCTTCTTGAGCGTCTTGTAATTGCCCCTCGTGCGGATGTTGCTGATGTAGAAAACGGGGCCTTCCTCCATCGCGAAGTGGACGTCGACGGCATCGCCATCAAGCGTGAACGTCCTCGCGGGACCGACGAGCACGTCCGCCCGGCCCCTGCCATCGATCCTGTAGAGCCGCTCGAGTGTCTTGACATCGTCGGCAACCGCCTCGCGCGAGAACATAGTCCCGGGCTGAAGCTTAATGTGGGCCAACAACTGCCGGTCGTCGAGTACCGTGTTGCCCGCGAAGGTGACTTTGCGGACGGTATACGTCCGGCCTTCGACGATCTCGATGGTGAGATCCACACGTCCGGTGAACTCGACACCGGTTTGACGCAGCTCTCTCACGCGTTCGATGGCTGCATCCTCCTCCAGGTCTACCTCGGGGACGTCCTCCCTCTGGATGAAATGCAGCCGGCGGCGGCTGGTGACCTCGGCGTTCGGGTAGCCCTTGAAGATGTAATAGGACCGGATACGTGCCAGATCGTCCTGGAGAGTTTCGCGGTCGTAAATGCGCGAGTTCCACCACTTATCGACTTTCGTGGTCATATACTTCTTGAGTTCCGAATCGGAGAAAGCCTTATTGCCGGTGAACTTCAGGCTTTTCACCTGCACTTTCGGCCCGCCATCGACGTGGAGGGCGACGATTCGGCCGTCTTCCGAGAGTTTCGATTCCACCTCGACTATGGCAAGCATGTATCCCCTCTCGGCCAGAAAGGCCTCGGCTTTCTTCTTCGCCAGCGTCAGGTAGTAGTCCGAAGCCCCCGTGCCCATCGTCAGGCCGGATGCCTCGATCAGCTTCGTGCGATACTTCCGGAAGCCCTTCACGGTGACGTTGACCACGCGGGGGTACTCGACCATAACGAAGATGAGCTTGATGCCGCCGGGGACCTCTTCCGTCTGGACTTCCTCGCAGAGATAACCTCGGCGGAAGAGTTCCTTCTGGTCGTCGGCGAGGAGTTCCGGCGAGAAGGGTCGTCCTTCCTGGGTGCGCATCAGGCTCTTTAGTGCCGCGGGGCTGGTGCGGGTGAGGTTGCGGAATTCGATTTCCTTCACCGTAACGCCCGCCCTGATCGCCGCTGCATGGCTACAGGGCGCCAGGATTGCGATGGCGATCGACATCATCATCACCAGCATGCACGAGGTGCGAGCCGTCGTGTATTGTAGGGGCGGTTCGCGAACCGCCCCTACGCGCGCGTGCCTGCATTCAGCTCTTTTCACGCTAAATGTCCCTCAAGTTTCTGATTTCTCTAAGGCTCCGAGCCCGCCGTGGTGGGCCGTTGATGCCCTTGGTCTATTGCGTATATGCGGGCGCGCGGTGGAGGTCCTCGAATCGCATGATCTCCTTCAGCCAGGCCAGCTCGATCTTGCCGGTGGGGCCGTTGCGTTGCTTGGCGAGAATAAGATCGGCCTCGCCCTCTCGCTTCTCCGGCGAGTAGTATTCCTCGCGGTAAAGCAGCAGGACCACGTCGGCGTCCTGTTCGAGCGAGCCCGACTCGCGCAGGTCGGACATCCTCGGGACATGACCCTCTCGGCTCTCGACGCCGCGGCTGAGCTGTGCGACGGCAATGATGGGAATATCCAGCTCTTTCGCCAGCGCCTTGAGTTCCCGCGATATCTGCGATATCTCCTGCTGCCGGTTCTCGTACCTCGAGGTCGATCCGGTCATGAGCTGTAGATAGTCGACCACGACCAGTTGGATGTCGTGTCGCCGCTTGAGCCGCCTGGCCTTCGCTTTCAGTTCGAGAATGCGCATGCCGGCGGGGTCGTCAATGTATATGGGCGCCTTCGATAGCTCGTCTGCAGCGGTGGTGAGCTGCGGCATGATTTCCTTCAGGTAGCCGCGCATAATCTTGCTCACCGGCACCCGTGCACGGCTGCACAGCAGGTTGCAGGCTATCTGATCCTTCGACATCTCGAGGCTGAAGAGCACGACGGGCTTCTGCTGCACTACAGCTATGTGGTCGATCATGTTGCAGGCGATGGTCGTCTTGCCCATGGACGGCCGTCCGGCGATGATGATGAGCTGCGAACCGTGTAACCCGCCGGTCTTGTCGTCGAGGTCGACAAAGCCCGAGGGGAGCCCTAGGATCCGATGCCCTTCGGTTTCCATGACGTCAAACCGGTCGAAGGCTCTCTGGAGGAGTTCGTGTATGTGGACTGCTTCCGAGAGGCCGCGCCTCTCGGCGATCTGAAATATCTCGTGCTCGGCGTCATCTAGCAGTGCGTCAGGTTCGACGTCCGGCTGATAGCATTTCCGAACGATATCGTTGCAGGAGCTGATGAGCGCCCGCGGGACGGCCTTCTCCTGGACGATCTTGGCATAGTATCCGCAGTTGGCGGTTGATGGGACGGATTCGGCGAAGTTGTTGAGATAATCAATGTCGCAGATATCTTCGGCCGCGCCGCTCTTGACGAGCTCTTCGCGCAGCGTTACGACGTCGACCGGCTCGTTGCGGTCGTAGAGCGAGACAATCGCGTTGTAGACGATCTGGTGGTCGGCCCTGTAGAAGCTGGCGGAGTCCAGCATAGGCAGGACTTCGGCCACCGATCGGCTATCGATCATGAGCGAGCCGAGCAGTGCGACCTCTGCATCGAGGTTCTGCGGCAGCATTCTTTCTGCGGAGCCTTCTTGACTCATCGCGCCATTCCTTTCGGCGGCGGCGCCTGGCGGGACAGCAAGATCAATCGGCGACGATCCACACGCGGGTCGCCGCGACCATGCCCGGCGTCACCTGCACCTTGACCTCGTACACGCCCGCCTCCTTGAACGGTGCGTCCAGCAGGATCATACCCGGCTGCAAACTGATGCCTTCCTGCTCGAAGGCATCGACAATCGCTTGCGGGCCCACCGAGCCGAACAGGTGCCCCTCGGGGTTGGCATGAGCAAGGATCGTGCATGAGATGGTCTCGAGTTCCCTGGCGGCATCCTCAAGTTCCTTGTGAAGAGTCTCCTCACGCCGCTGAACTGCC
>JAUWKK010000093.1 GCA_030614245.1 Planctomycetota bacterium
ATTGCCGCTCGATGCCGCTGCACCACGATCCGCCGGACCGTCCCTGCCCGCTGAGGCGGGGCGGGGAACGCCCGGCGGCCCAGCGGTTTCAGCAGGTGAAGGAGCCATTGCGCGGGTTATCGCTCGCAGCAGCGGCAGGCCGAGAATACACGGCTATGCGCCTGACTCAGGCCCCGATGACTACGATCTGGCTCTTCCCGAGCGGGGACAGGTTCCGTCCGCCGCCGAGGCGGATGCTCCAATGACAGCAGGACCGGGTCATGACCGGGCAACCGGCGGCGCCGGAGGCGGAGCAGCCACCAGTGATGGAGTCTACGCCGTCGAACTCGCCTACACCGGTACTCCCGGCAGCAGCTCGGGGCCTGTGCGCATGCGGGCAGGGGTTTCCACTATCGGCATCACGGCAGGCGCGGGCGATGCAACGCCGCCATCGGCCCTTGGGCAGCCGCGCGAGGCCTTCGGCGAGGATATCCAGGGGACCCGCCCGGCGCCGCCCATTGATACTATTGCCACCGATGCCGGAGGAACGCACAGCGGCGACGGCGATCCAGCGAGCGTCGCCGTCAATCGCAGCGGCATTGCCCAGTCAACCCCCGCGATGGCGACCGAGCGGATTTCGTTCGAGCCTTCCGCCCGCCGCGAGATCGTCCGTGCTGCCCCTTCGAGCAGCGAGACTTTCAAGGGCCTTCCTCCGCGTGTGGCGCGGTCCGGAGCGTCGGAACTGCCGCTCTTCGCGCAGGGCGGACGCAGTGGTCGCGGTGATTTCGTCTTCACGCTCGGCCGTCATGGCGGGGATTGGAACTGCAATCCCACCGCGATACAACACTTGGCCTACCAGTTCGAGCGGCGCGTCGGGTTCTCCACGAATACGCGATGTCGGACCGTATCCCTGGACAGCCCGGCCATCAATCGTTCGCCGTTCATCTTCATCACAGGCCATAAAGATTTCGTCCTGACGAAGGCCGAAGTGCGGGCACTTCGCAGGTATCTGCTCTCGGGCGGGAGTTTGTGGGCCGATGACTGCACCGACGAGATGGACCTGACATTCGACCGGGCGTTCAGGCGCGAGGTTAAGCGCATCCTGCCGGATAACGACATCGTGAAGCTGCCGGCGGATCATCCGATCTACTCGACCTGCTACGACCTGCGAAACGGATACGCGGGGTACCAGATTCCCCCCGGCGATAAGTACCGCCTCAACTACATCGAAGGCATCAACGTGGACGACCGCACGGGGGTGATCTATACCCGCAACGATTACGGCTGCGGGCTGGAGATCAACCCGCGGACTTTCCCGCTGATGAAGTCGCTCAGCGATCTCTCGCCCGAGCAGATGCGCGAAGGCTCGGTGAGGATGGGGATCAACCTGATGTTCTATTTCCTCGGCAGCCCCGCCAAGGCGGGCAGGCGCGGCAGGTCGCAGATCGTCGCCAGGGCATCCGAGTCGATCAGGTCGAACTTCCGCCTGGAGCAGGCTCGGGGCGCCGCACAGGTTGAATACATCGAAGATAGCATCGACGACTTCGAGCATGGCAACGACTGGAAGGTCGAGAACGACTGGAGCGACCCGGCAAGTGTGCGGATCACCGGCGACGACGAGAATCACGCGCTCGAGGTCACATTCCGCCTGGCGGATCAGAAGAAAGCTGTTATCAGCCGCGTCCTGCCGGAGACGACCAATGCCGAGGGCACCGACGTGCTCAGGGTCGATGTGACCAGCCATCTGCCCGGGGGTGCCTGGCTGGCGCTCGGCGTCTCGACGATGCCCGGCTGGCTCTATTACGAAAGCATCCCGGTTTACGTGCGGCCCGGCAGGAACGCCGTCAAGTTCCGCCTCAACGTCGCCACCTTCAAGACGGCAACCTCAAACTGGCAATACGCCGCCCGGATCGGCAACGCGCAGAGCGTCAAGAAGCTCACACTGCTGTTGTATCCGCGAACCGGCGGCCGGGTGACATTCGACAACATCCGCTGGGGTGTTCAGAAGGAGTAGCGGCCGGCCTCAGCGGGCAGGCGGGAATTGGCGAGGCGCCCCGCGTGATTTTCCGTTATCCTTAGCAACGTGGCAAATCGGCAATAAAATCTCTTGAACTGCGCATTGTCAGTTGTATAATAACGCATCAGGACGCCAGTGGCTCAGTGGATAAAGCACCGCCCTCCGGAGGCGGGGATCGCAGGTTCGAATCCTGCCTGGCGTGCCAACGCAGGGAGATATGCCGGTGATTCCGGACACTGGGGCAGGCCATGCCATAGGCAGGGGCAGGGGGACGAGATGAACGCAATGCGGCTGGCCGCATATATGGGGTTCGTTTCCTGCATGCTGGTCGGCTGTGGGGCCGTAGGCGAAAGCCGTCGGCTTGACAGTGATGGAGACGCAGATGTCTCGCCCGATACTTACTTCGCCGACGTCCCCATATGCGCGGGATTCAGGCTGGTCGAGCCGTCTTTCATATATGAAGGCACCCAGCGGCGGATAGGAATGCTGAAGTACCGCGGCAGCGGCAATGTGCTGGACATCGTTCGGTATTATCGCAATGCTATGGTTACGAGTGGATGGGAACTGATGACCGCCATGGGGCGGAGCGATAGAATGAGTATGACTTTTGTGAAAAAAGCCGAGATGTGCCAGATTCAGGTGAATAAGGCAGGCTGGGGCATTGAGATAATAGTCCAAGTCGGGGAGGATAACCGCGCCCGCTGAGGGGCATAGCATCACATCATGAAAGCAAAACGCCGGCACGAACTCAAAGAAGACGCCTTCGTAGCATTTATATGGAGCATCTGGGCTTGGATGAAGGCTCACGGCAGGGAGCTGCTGATCGGCTCAGCGGCGGTCGTCGTGATCGCCGTCGTCGCATTCGGCGTGCGATTGTATTCTCTCACCAGTTCACAGAGCGCCTGGGCTGCATTGGCGAAAGCCGAAAGGCTCGATCCCTCAATCAACCTCGATGAACTCGACGAAGATGAAATCAGGGAGCGCCTGATTACGAAGATGCAGGAAGCCGGCCCCAGGCTCGCCGGCACGCAGGCTGAGCCGAGCTATCTGAAGAACCTCAGCAGCCTGCTGATCGGAGGCGAGCAGTATGCCGAGGCCGAGAAAGTGCTCACCCGGCTGCTCGATGCGTACCCGAAAGAAGAGCT
Source organism: Planctomycetota bacterium (assembly GCA_030614245.1). GTDB lineage: Bacteria > Planctomycetota > PUPC01 > JABMSA01 > JAUWKK01 > JAUWKK01. Next base: position 3,142 of record JAUWKK010000093.1, read on the forward strand.
GATCATCACTGCAATACTGGACAGGGGTAAGGCGCGCTTCGCTCAGGAGAATTACAGCGGGGCGGTCGAGGATTTCGTCAAGGTCTGCGAAATGTCCGGCAGCGGCGGTCCCAAGCTCGAGCTCAGCCCCCAGGCGAAGTGGTTCGAGGGCAGTTGCTACGAGAAGATGGGTGACCTGGAGAACGCCGTGGCGGCCTACCAGGAATGCATCAATCTGGAGCGGACGTCTGATGAATCAGAAAACGAGCTCGGCAAGTGGTCGCGCTGGGCCGAGCGCGGTCTGAGGAATATCCGTTCCGGTAAGACATCCACCGAAATCCAGAAAGAACTCGACAAGCCTGACGAGAAGAAACCGGTCGAAGACACTCCGGCGGCAGAATAGGTTAGGCTGGCCAACAGGCCAAACACTGTTTTTTTTTCAGAATGAAAGGGCGCATATCAATGGCAGACTTAAAGGCATTGTCAGAAGCTATCATCCACGGCAAGGCGGATGAAGCCAAGACACTCGTCCAACAAGCACTCGATGAACGTGTTTCCGTAGAAACGATCCTATCTGATGGCCTTATCGCCGGAATGAACTGCGTCGGGCAGGAGTTCAAGGCGAACAGGTTCTACGTTCCAGAAGTGCTCATCGCCGCACGTGCGATGAACCAGGCCCAGGCATTGCTCGAACCGCACCTCAAGGAGCAGGGCGTGAAGGCTGTCGGTAAGGCCGCTGTCGGAACGGTCAAGGGAGACCTGCACGATATCGGCAAGAACCTCGTCATAATGATGCTCAAGGGCAACGGATTCGAGATTATGGACCTTGGTATAGACGTGGGGCCGGCGAAATTCCTCGAGGCCGCGAACCAAGGCGCCGACGTCATCGGCCTGTCCGCACTGCTCACCACGACTATGCCGCAGATGAAAGACGTCGTCAGCGCCCTGAAGGATGCCGGCTGCAACGTGCCGGTGATGATCGGCGGTGCGCCGGTCACGCAGAACTACGCCGATGAGATAGGAGCCCAAGGCTACGCGCCCGACGCCGCCTCCGCCGTCGATGTCGCCCGCTCCCTCATCGGAGCCTGATGAGGCCCGATGCAGACACAAGCCAGTCCCGGGGCTCCCCGGCTGGGGAGCCCCGCTTTTTCCAGGCGTCGTTCGTGAACTGCGCGGGAAGAGCGACTCGAATGCTGACGTTCATCAACTCGGACGCCCTGCCGTGGCCCGCCGAGCCGATCAGCGCGGTCATCTTCGACCTCGACGGCACGATCACCCGCCCGGTGCTCGACTTCGACCGCATCCGCCGCGAGATCGGCGTTGATGGTCTAATCCTCGAGGCTCTCGCAAAACTCGATGAACCGGCCCGGAAGCGAGCCCTCGGCATTCTCGAATGCCACGAGATGATCGCCGCCGAAAACTCCGAACTCAATCCCGGTATCAGCGAACTGCTTCGCCTGATCGACGCCGCCGGATGCAGTAAGGCGCTCGTAACGCGCAATTCCCGGAGGTCGGCCGATGTCGTCTCCAGCCGCCATGGGCTGGGGTTCGACGCCATAGTAACTCGCGACGACGGGCCCGCCAAGCCGTCGCCCGAGCCGCTCCAACTGGCATGCCGACTGCTCGGTACTACCCCGGCGAAAGTCCTTTGGATCGGCGATAGCCTGCTCGACCGCGAGGCAGGCATCGCCGCCGGCATCCGCACAGTCATCATCCGCTCCAGGCCCTGTGAACCCGATGACGGAGCTCTCGTGCTCGACTCGGCCCGCGAGCTCATCGATATGCTGTGCGTTACCGCTCGAGATGACACCGATCAAGAAAGGCAACCACAGATGAACGCTGATTATTAAGAATCCGTATCTGTGTTTATCTGTGTTTATCCGCGGTTTCACAAGGGAGCACTAGCCACCTCCCGGAGGATCGGACATGACAGATGCCGACCTTATCCTGACCGAACGCCTGCTCCGGCAGGTTCGCGCCCGCCCGGACGCGCCCGCCGTAACTGAAGGCGACCGCACGTTGACGTATCGCGAGCTGGCCGGGGCGGCTCTTTCAGCAGCGGATGGGATCGCAAAACTGACCGAACGCACCAACGTCGGCATAGCACTGCCATCCTGCATGGCCTTTCCCTGCGCCTTTTTCGGCATTATTGCTGCCGGCAAGACGGCCGTCCCCCTCAACTTGCTGTTCACTCCAGAGCAGATCGGGGTCACCGTTGCCGATTCCAACATCGATACGATAATTACATCAAGGCAGTTGCAGGAGAGCTTTGAAGGCGGGGTGCCGAATCTCCTCTTCGTGGAGGACCTGCCAGAATCGCAGGCGGAGACGTGGGGCAGGCTTTCAGCCTGCCAATTAGTGAGCAGCCTGGAAAGGCTGCTCCACAGTACAATGGAACCGGACCGTCCGGCAATGATAATATACACGTCCGGCACGACGGGGCTGCCGAAGGGGGTTGTGCTCACCCACAGGAACCTCGTTCGCAACGTCGAGTCTGCGGCCGAGCTCTTGGATTACAACGAGAACGACGTCAGCCTCGGCGTGCTGCCGGCGTTTCACGTCCTGGGCAGCGTCATCACGATGCTGCTGCCGCTGATTTACGGCGCTCACGCGGTCTTCCACCCGCGCTTTATTCCCCGAAGAGTCGTTTCGGCAATTCCCAGGCATCGCGTAACCGTCATCTGCGCCGTACCGGCGATGTATCGGGCGATGGCGAGTGTATCGGATGCAGCGGGCACCGACGTCTCGTCGCTCAGGTACTGCGTAGCGGGCGGCGCTGCGCTCGGGCACAGTATCGCCGGCAACTTCGAGCGCGTCTTCGGCATTCCGCTGCTGGAAGGCTATGGATTGACCGAGACATCACCGGTGATCGCGTTGAATCATCCCGACGGGATGGTCCGCGGCTCGGTGGGCCGGCCGCTCTCCTGGGCCGAAGTCAAGATCGCCGACGACGACGGCCGGGAAGTTCCGACAGGCGGAGAAGGCGAACTGCTCGTGCGCGGCGACTGTGTCATGCAGGGCTATCACAACAATCCCGAAGCCGACGCCGAGGCATTCACCCCGGACGGCTGGTTCCGCACCGGCGACATTGCTCGCATCGACGAAACCGGCTGCATCTTCATCACCGGCCGCAAGAAGGAACTGATCATCGGGGGCGGCGAGAACATGTCGCGCGCGGAGATCGAGGTCGTTATCGCGGGCCACCCGGCCGTGGCCGACGTGTGTGTTGCGGCAATACCGGACGAAACTCGCGGAGAGGCACCCAAGGCTTTCGTCGTGCTGCACCCCGAAACCGAATGCACCGAGCGCGACATCATCGATCACTGTCGCCGCTGTCTGCCGCGTGTCAAACAGCCCAAGACCGTCCAGTTCATCGACGAAATGCCACGCAACCCGGCGGGCAAGATTATGCGGAGACTGCTGCCCAGGTGATTCAGTGATCGGTGGTCAGATACTGATAACTGATAACTGATAACTGCTTACTGATAACTGATTACTGCTTACTGATCGAGCAGCTCCGCGGCGTTGCGGTAGAGTATTCTCTCGAGGACATCTTCGGGCAGGTCGAGCCCCGTCAGCATCGGCTGGCCATCGGAGTCGGCGTCTTCGATGGGCAGCGGCTCGACGGTGTCGCTTTCCCACAGCTTGCGATGTATCCAGTAACGTGAGCGATACAGCCTCGGCGTCCAGCTCTCGCGCACCACGATATCAGTTCCGAACAGCAACCTGTCCCGCCATTTATCGAAGAATTGGCGGGCCTTCTCCCCTTGGCGGCCGAGCTCGCGTGCCATCCATTTCGTCGCACTCGTGTCACAATACAGGTTCGCGTGGTCGGCCAGCATCCGGTCGAGATGATCGAGATGCTCGGGATCGCCGGCCATGTGCGCCGCTATGACGCGCATTGCAGGCGTGCGGTCGAGAGCGTTCTCGAGCTGCGGATACTGCTCCGCCTTTGTGCCCCATAGCGCCGAATCGGCATACCTGCGCTCGAACCATATATCCGGATCGGCAATGTGGATCAGTGCGATCAGCCCAAGCTCGCCCATCGCCGCGTGGACATCGGCCAGGCGCTCATCGTCGAACTCGACACCGTGCGGCACCGTGAACTCCGGCTTGAACCAGAATTTTATCATCTTGAAGCCGCTGCGGGCCGCTTGCTCGCAGAGCTTGACGTTGTCGCGCACGAATCGGACAGGATCGGCAAGGTGGCGGTAATCGAACCACACCGCGTAGTGAAACATTCCGGGAAACGCATCGGTCAGCCGGCGGGAAGTCTCGAAATCCGTGATGCCCACGATCTTGACGACGTCGTAGAGCCGTGCGGCGTCGACGAGCACCTGCGTGTTCCTGACGTCGCGCAGGTGTGTATGGACATCAATTATCGGGCAGACAGTCTTCCGGCGTGGCGGCTCGCGGAAGTCGTCATCGAACAAATCCGGCACGAATGGTCCCTCCTCCCGCCTCAGCGGGCAGGCATGTTTCGGCACAGCCCGTCACCATCGCGGGCTTCTGTGTTTTCGGAAAACGTTGACGATCAGTGTGGCTGCGCAGCGTGCTGTCAGGCCGGCGAAGGCGAGCGCATTTGCGATTCCACCGTGCTTCGCAGCGAAATGCTTGCGATACAGCCGCCATACGCTGCGGTGATACTGCACCGTAAGCCGCTGGACCTCCGCCGACGTGCTCAGCCCACGGTGGTGCACCATAACTATGTCGGGCAGATAGAACAACCGCAGCCCGGCGTTGCGCGCCCGGATGCACCAGTCGATATCCTCGCAATAGAGAAAGAATCGCTCGTCCCACCGGCCGGTCAACTCTATGGCGTCGCGCGTCATCATCAGGCACGAGCCTTGAAGGCATTCGACTTCCGCAGGGCCGTCGTCGGGTTCGTCGGCCACAGCCCTGCCGCCGAACGCGGCGCGTATCACTTGCCTGACCGTCGGCACACGTATCGAATACGGCTGCGGGGTTCCATCGGGAGCGACGAGACGGCATCCGCAGGCGTCCGCGCCGCTTTCGCGCACGAACGCAATCATCCGGTCGATAGCGTCGTCGTTCACGATGATATCGCTGTTGAGCAGCAGTATCAACGGCGCCCGAGCCTGTGAAATGCCGGCGTTGCAGGCGGCGGCGAATCCGCTTCGCCTCGGCTGAACGATCACCTCAGCCTGCGGGCAGTCGGCCCGAATGCGCGCGGCGGTGCCGTCGGTTGAGCAGTCGTCGACGACGACCAGCTCGAGCGCGGCGCGCGTGTGCTCGAAGACCGACCGAACCGCCTCCAGCACCGCCTCCGCCGTGTTGTAGCTGGGAATGATGACCGAGACGTCCGGAGCGCCATGTTCGGATTCCGTCACGGTCACCTCGATCTCATCACGGCAATGCCGGCCCGGACCTTGCGGCCCAACTCGGCCGGCGAGCGTATCTTCAGCAGCTCGCGGAGGACATACCGAGGCCGCAGGTAAAAGCTCTTGTAGGCATGCGCGCGCAGCGCGTCGAGCTCATCAGCCGACAGCACCCCGGGCCAGTATGGCGGCACGAGGCCCGGCCGCGGGTCCGCTGCAAACTCGCGCCAGTAGTCGCGCTTGATGACGCCGGCCGCAAGCCCGTCGCGATAGATCGGCGTGCCGGGGAAAGGCGTCAGAATGCCGATATGGGCGAAGTCCGGGCCGAGCTCGAGGGCGAACTTGATCGTCTGCTGCATCTCCTCGCGCGTCTCGTTCGGCAGCCCGATCATGAAGTAGCCCAGCGTCGAGATGCCGGCCTGTCGCGCAAGCCGAAAGCCCTCGCGGACGGTGTCTAGATCGAAGCCCTTGTTCAGCGCTTGAAGGTGCTGCGGGGTGCCGCTCTCGAC
>JAUWKK010000011.1 GCA_030614245.1 Planctomycetota bacterium
TCGATGGTGACAGCGAGCTCATCAACGGCTGGCTGGAACGGGGGCCCCGGGCGCTGAAGTCGAAGCCGGATGTGGCCGTCGTGTGCGGGAGCCTGCGAGAGAAGCACCGCGACGCGTCGATCTACAACCGGCTTTGCGACATTGAATGGCACCGCACTCCCGGCGAGATCAAGACGACTGGCGGCATCGCGATGATCCGCGTCGAGGCTTTCGAGCAGGTTGGCGGTTTTGATCCGACGGTGATTGCCGGTCAGGATGACGAGCTATACCTTCGAATCCGCCGGGAGGGCTGGAAGTTGCACTGTCTCGATGCGGATATGGCGGTTCACGACGCCGCAATGGCGCGTTTCAGCCAGTGGTGGAGGCGGGGCTTTCGGGCCGGGCACTGCTATGCCGAAGGCGCTGCCATGCACGGGCGTTCGCCCGAGCGGCACTGGGTGCGAGAGTCGCGCAGCATCTGGTTCTGGGGGCTGATCGTGCCGCTATTGGCGCCGGGCTGCACCTTGCTCGCCGGAGGATGGAGCCTGCTGCTGCTGCTGGGATACCCGCTCCTCGCCGCGCGCATCTACAGGCGAATGCGGCACAAGCTCAACGCCGGCGATGCCGCACTGTACGCGGTGTCTTGCGTTGCGGCGAAGTTTCCGCAATTGTTCGGGACGATCCGCTACCACGTCAACAGGCTGCTATCCAGGCAGACACCCGCAGTGGAACACAAGATGTAACTGACGTGTGATGCCTGCTTCCCGGATGCAGGCTTTGATCGGCGTATGATCGGAGGATCATGTCAAAGACAGGATACCAGGCGGCTCTGGTCGGTGCCGGGTACATAGCGGACCTGCACGCTGAGGCCCTGGCCGGGCATTCGGATGCCGAGCTGATAGCTGTCTGCGACTTGAACGGGCGGCGGGCAGAATCCTTTGCCCAACGGCACGGTATCTCCACCGCGTACGATTCGCTCGAAGAGATGCTCGGCAGCCACAAACCGGACGCGGTTCACGTGCTGGTGCCGCCGGATCATCACGCGTCAGTGGCTAAGACAATCCTCGACGCCGGCGCTCACGTGCTGCTCGAGAAACCGATGGGCGTGAATGCCGAAGAATGCTCGGAGTTGGTCGAGTATGCCGGAGAAAAGGGCTTGTGCATCGGCGTGAGCCATAACTTCCTGTTCTGGCCGATATACGAGCAGCTCAAGCACGATCTGGACGAAGGCAAACTCGGCCGCCTCGAACACGTCACGGTCACATGGAACAAGGAGCTCGGTCAAATCCGCGGTGGGCCGTTCGATATCTGGATGCTGCGCGACCCGAAGAACCTGATGCTCGAGATCGGGGCCCATTCGGTGGCGCACATGCTCGATCTTGCGGGTCAGCCGAACGAGATGACAGTGAAGGCGCTCATCCCCATTGACCTGCCCGGCGGCGGACGCGCCTATCGCCGCTGGCTGGTCGACGCCGTCACCGACCGGGCGAGCGTCGATCTTCGCTTTTCGTTCCTGCCGGGATTCGCCGAACACAGCATCCACGCGCGCGGCAGCCTCGCCGGCGCGACGGTCGATTTTGAACGCAACACCTACACGCTGCACCGGCACACGAAGTACGCCATCGACTTCGACCGGTACTTCATGGTGAGCGGCGAAGCCGGACGCCTGCGGCGGCAGGCGCGGCGCAACCTGGCAAAGTATATCCTCTCCAAGTTCAAGCTCTCCACGGAGGGCAACGCATTCGCCACGAGCATTGCCCGCAGCATGGCGAGCTTCTATTCGCAGCTCCCCGAGGTAACGGACCGCCGTCTCGCCGGACAGTTCGGCGCGGACGTGATCGCCCTCTGCTGCGACCTGGGCCGGCTGGCCGGCGTGAAAGGCAATAAGAAACGCGCACGGGCGCAGGCCCCGCATACCGCCTGCAAGCCTGATGTACTCGTCCTGGGCGGGACCGGCTTCATCGGCAGGCACCTGGTAGGACAACTGCTCGAGGCCGGCCGTTCCGTGAGGGTCCTCACACGCAGCACCGGCAGCGTTCCGGCGGAGCTTAACAGCCCGCAAGTGGATGTCTTCCAAGGCGATATGGCCAATCTCGATGATATCGGCCGGGCACTGAGCGGCATCGAATACGTCTATCACCTCGCGCGCTCGTTCAGTGAGACGTGGGACGAGTATCTTCGGGATGATGTGCAGCCCACTCAGGGAATTGCCGAAAGCTGCTTCGAGCATCGCGTGAAACGGCTGATCTATACAGGCACGATCGATTCTTTCTATGCCGGCATCCGTGCGGGCACGGTCACGGACGAGACGCCGTTGGACCCCGAGATCGAGCGGCGCAACAACTACGCCCATGCGAAGGCCCTGTCAGAGGAGCTTCTGCTCGAGATGCACCGCGAGCGCGGCCTGCCGGTTGTCATCATGCGGCCTGGGATCGTAATCGGCAGGGGCGGCAGCCCGTTCCACTGGGGAGTGGGGATGTGGCCGGACAACTCCATCTGCCTGCTTTGGGGCAATGGCAATAACAAGCTGCCTCTCGTACTGGTGGAAGACGTCGCCTCGGCCCTGGTGGCGGCGCTGGATGTCGATGGGATCGAAGGGCAGTCATTCAATCTGGTCGATGAACCGTGCATCACCGCAAACGAGTATCTCGATGAACTCGAACGTTGCACGGGCTTCAAGCTGCAGCGGCTTCCCACAGCCGTATACAAGCTATTCCTGGTCGATTTGCTGAAGTACCTCGTCAAGTGCGTCGTGAGGCATCCCGGCCGGCGCCTTCCAAGCTATCGCGACTGGGAATCCCGGCGGCAGTTGGCCATCTTCGATTGCTCGAAGGCCAGGCGCGTGCTGAACTGGCAACCGGCTGCGGATCGGGCGAAGATCATCGAGAATGGAATCGCCGCCCCGGCCGAGGAACTGCTGCTCTGACGCGCGACGCAGGGAGTCGTTAATTGAACGTTGCCTACCTGGTCAATCAGTATCCCACGGTCAGCCACAGCTTCATTCGCCGCGAGATCGCCGGTCTGGAGGCGGAAGGTGTACGGGTCAGCCGCTTCTCGATCCGCGACACCAGCGGAACCCTGGTTGACCCGGAAGATAAGAAGGAACTGTCACGCACGCGCATCATCCTGAAGGCAGGTGCGGGCAGGCTGCTCGCCGGGCTTTGCACGGCGGCCGTCACGCGGCCGATTCGCTTCGCGCGGGCGCTCGCACTGACGCTGAGAATCGGCTGCCGGTCCGATCGCGGCCTGCTGCGGCATCTCGCGTATCTCGCCGAGGCCTGTCTGATGCTCGAGTGGCTTCGCGAGAGCGATACGGAACATGTACATGCCCATTTCGGCACGAATGCGCCCACTGTGGCGATGCTGTGCCGCCTCTTGGGCGGTCCGCCTTACAGCTTCACCGTCCACGGGCCGCACGCCTTCGACAAGCCCAAGTTCCTGGCAATGCGCGAGAAGATCGCACGTGCGACGTTTGTGGTAGCCGTCAGCAACTTCGGCAGGAGCCAGCTCCTCCGATGGTGCCACCACGGGGATTGGCCGAAGGTACACGTAGTACACTGCGGCGTTGACGGGAAGTTTCTGGCTGAGCCGGAAACGCCGGTCCCGCCGGAAGCCAGGCTCGTTTGCGTCGGGCGGCTGTGCGAGCAGAAGGGCCAGTTGCTGCTGGTTGAAGCGGCAGGCAGGCTTGCCGACGAGGGGCTCGAGTTCGAGCTCGTGCTCGTCGGCGACGGCGAGATGCGGCCGAAGATCGAGAAACTGATCGAGCGCCTCGGGCTGGGTGAGCGGGTGAGGATCACCGGCTGGGCCACGAGCGACGAAGTCCGCGACGAGATATTGGCATCGCGGGCGATGGTGCTGCCGAGTTTCGCCGAGGGCCTGCCCGTCGTGATAATGGAGGCACTCGCATTGGGACGCCCCGTGATAAGCACGTTCATCGCAGGTATTCCGGAGTTGGTAGAGCCGGGTGTCTGCGGATGGCTCGTGCCGGCCGGATCCGCCGACGCACTGGTTCCCGCGATGCGTGAGGCGCTCGAGGCTCCCGTCCAGCGGCTCCAGGAGATGGGAAGGCGGGGCAGGGAACGGGTCATCGAAAGCCACAACGCCCGAAAAGAGGCGGCCAGGCTGGCGGAACTGTTTCGGGAGGTCCGATCGAACGACGAGCCCGGGGGTGAAAGGAATGGCTGACATCAGTGCCGAGCCCGCACTGTCGCTCCACCGGCCGGTCATCTGCTTCGGCGGTGAAGACTGGTGGTACCACAACCGCGGCCATTTCGATATGCAGATAATGCGCCGGCTGGCAAAGCTGACGACCGTGCTGTACATCAATTCGATAATGATGCGCAAGCCGATAATCGGCGGCGGGCGGAATTTCTTCCGTTGCGCGCTTCGGAAGCTGCACAGCATGACACGCGGATTGCGGGATTCCGGCGAAGGCTTCAGCGTTTACAGCCCCGTCACAATGCCGATTCATCATTTGAGATGGGCGCGCCGCCCGCACGAGTGGTTCCTCAGGCGGCAGATCAAACGGGTAGCCCGAAAGCTGCGAATGAGTGATCCCCTTGTATGGGTCAACGTGCCGTCGGCTTGCGATACCGTGTTGCACCTTCGACGTTCGGCGCTCGTCTACCAGCGCACCGACCGATACGAAGATTACCCGGACGTAGACGTGGACGTGATTCGCGACTACGATCTGCGCTTGAAAGAAGCAGCCGACATCACTCTCTACGTTCACCCTGCGATGTATGAAGCCGAGGCGGGCGAATGCCGCTCGGCACTCCTGACCGACCACGGTGTAGATTACCAGGCCTTCGGCATGGCCCACGCTGAGCCCTCAGTGCCGGACGACATCCGTGAGATTCCCCACCCGATCGCCGGTTTCTTTGGCGATATCGAGGGCCATTCACGCGACCTGCCGCTGCTGGAACGCGTGGCGGAACTCCTGCCCGAGGTCTCGTTCGTGTTCGTGGGGCATGCGGCCGCAGACTGTTCCGGGCTGGGCAGCCATCCGAACGTCTGGATGCTGGGACAGAAGCCCTACGAGCAGGTCGCTCACTACGGCAAATGTTTCGACGTCTGCATGATGCCCATGCCGCTGAATGAGTGGACGGAGGCGATGAACCCGATAAAGCTGAAGGAGTAACTCGCGCTGGGCAAGCCGATAGTATCGACGCCGTTTCGCGAGGTCTACAACTACAAGCAATTCGCCTATCTGGCAAGAACGCCCGGCGAGTTTGCTTCAGCGATTGAGAGGTCCCTCGCGGAAGACAGCGACGAATTAGCCCGGCAGCGCCGGGATTGCGTGAAGGGCCACTCGTGGGACGGACGGGTTCAGCAGATTCTCGCTGCGCTCGAAGAGCGCGGGGTGAGGCTATGAGTATATGCCTGGCAGCGTCGGCGGGTGGCACGGTCAACCTTCTTAGGTTGGCCGTGTGTAGTGCACGTCCAAGCTGTGCTTGAACGTGGCACCCACTTGATTGCCCTCGGATGACTCGAGGTGAAGCTATGAGTATATGCCTGGCAGCGTCGGCGGGCGGTCACTTGTCTGAGTTGCTCGAGCTCAAGGAGAGCTGGCAGGGCAGGGAGCACTTCTACGTGACGACGTCGGAGGTCGTTGTTGGGCGTTTGAACGACGCGGGCAGGGTGTACGTGGTCGGCGAAGCCAACCGGAGGCAGCCGCTGCGCATGCTGGCGATGCTGGTGCGCTGCATATGGGTAGTCCTGCGGGAGCGGCCCGACGTGGTAATCAGCACGGGCGCCGCTGCGGGCTGCCTTACGTGCATGCTCGCAAAGATGATGGGCGCGAAGCTGATATGGATCGACAGCCTGGCAAACATAGATCGGCTGTCGATGTCCGGCGGAATCGTCAGGCGCTTCGCGGATCTGTTCCTCGTGCAATGGGAGCACCTGGCCGAGCGGTACGCGGATGTCGAGTATCTTGGGACTGTTCTATGATCCTGGTAACGGTAGGCACGATTTTCCCCTTCGACCGGCTGATAAAGGCCGTGGACGAGGCAGTTGCAGCCGGTATCGTGCCGGCTGACGTCGTAGCCCAGACAGGCCGGAGCGACCTTCGCCCGAGGCACATGAAATCACAAGCCACCTACCCGAAGGATGTGTTCGACGAGCTTGTGCGGCAATGCCAGGGGATGATCGGCCATGCGGGAACGGGCACCATCGCGGCGGCTCTAGACAACGGCAAGCCGCTGCTGGTAGTGCCCAGGCTCCCGCAATATGGCGAAGTCGTCAACGAGCATCAGATCGTCACAGCGCGGCGATACGAAGAACTCGGGTGCGTTCTAGCGGCGTATGATACCGATGAGATTCCTGCCAGGATGGCGGAGCTGCTCGAGTTCCGTCCCAAGCGCGTGTCGCGCGAGAGCGGACGGCTGGTGAACCGGATACGCGGTTTCCTCGAAAGAATGGACGAAGGTCTATGATCTGAACGACGCGTCCGTCGGCTCGACCAGCCCGCCGAAAGGCGGGCCTTTTTTATGCAATCTCCGCGTCGCGGACCATCCCATCGACGTGGCCGGCAGACGCCTCGGTGACGTGAACCGAGACAATCCGGCCCATAATTGCGTCAGGCCCGTCGATGACGACTCTCACGTAGCGTGGCGTCACGCCGCTGCGCCGGCTCGTCTTGCCGCTGCGGCGGTGTTCTACCAGGACTTCGACGTCGTGCCCGACGAACTGCTCGTGGTAATCGGATGCAAGTTCGGCCGCCAGTTGCCGCATTCTCTCCACGCGGGGGATGGCGATGTGCGTGCCGCACTTTTCGGGCATCGTGGCTGCTGCGGTGCCGGGGCGGTCGCTGTATCGGAACACGTGAATCCGGCCGAAGCCGATCCGGCGGCACATCTCGACGGTCGCCGCGAAATCATCGTCCGTCTCGCCGGGGAACCCGACAATTATGTCGGTCGATATCGCAGGTTTCGGCAGCCGCGAGCGGACGCGCTCGACTGCGGCGAAGAACTGCTCGGCCGTGTACGGCCGGTTCATCCGGCGGAGGACCGCCTCGCTGCCGCTCTGCAGCGGCAGATGCAGGTGGGGGCAGACATTGCGCGATGACGCTATGGCGTCCAGCAGGTCGTCTGTAACTTCGAGCGCTTCGATGGAACTGAGCCGCAGGCGCGGCAGGCAGCCGATGGCGGAAGCTTCTCGAATTATGCCGGGCAGGTCGGGATGTCGGCCCAGGTGAATGCCTGTGAGCACGAGCTCGAGGTAGCCGGCGTCGGCGAGCCGGTGGATCTCGTCGATGACTTCGCCCGGCGGGCGCACGCGGCTCCGGCCGCGGACAGACGGCACGATGCAGTATGCGCAAGCGTTGTCGCAGCCGTCCTGGACCTTGACGAACGCCCTCGTATGGCCGCCGAACGCCGTTATTCCTCGGCTCCACGTCTCGCAGGCCGCCGCCGGCCGCGCATTGATGACGTCGGCGAGGTGAAGCTTCCGGGCGTTGTCGGCGGTAAGCACGCGACCGGCGAACTCAGCGAGGTACGGCGCATTTGCATCGACTCCGCAGCCGACGACTATGACGCGGCTGTCGGGGTGTTCGCGCAGCAGGCGGCGAATGGCCCGGGCCGATTTCGCGTCAGCCGCACCCGTCACGGTACACGTGTTGACGACGTAAACATCCGCACTCCGGCCGCGCGGCACTGCCTCGTAGCCTTCCTCCAGGAGCTCCTCGCGCATAGCCTGCGTGTCGTACTGATTGACCTTGCAGCCCAGCGTGATGAACGAACATGTCGGCGTCGAGGAGTTCATCGCACACAGAATCCACCATACGGGCATGGTTCCTGAAAGAGCCCGCGCGGGTAACAGGTTAGCATCGCATTCGGATGTTTGCAAATAGAAAAGCCCATCGAGCGGCTCGGGCGTTGATTTCGCCGCCTGTCTGAATATCATGTGCGCTTGTTGCCCGTGTTTGATCGTAATGCCCGACCGAATGGAGAAGCAGCTCGATGTCGAAGACCGAAGACCTTTGCTCGAAGTGCGACGGGCTATGCTGCAAGTACGTCGCCATAGAGATAGACGAACCCGAGGATGCCGACGATTTCGACACTCTGCGATGGTACGTGAGCCACGAAGGATGCAGTGTATATCGCGAAGAGGGCAAGTGGTATTTCGAAGTGGTAACGCGATGCGAGCACCTCTTGGAAAACAACAGGTGTGCGATTTATCCCCGCAGGCCGAATATCTGCTTCGATCACACCACCCATAACTGCGAGATGTCGAACGATGATTTCGCCTGGGATATCCGCCTCGAGACGATCAAGGACGTCGAAGATTTCGCGCGTCTGGCTCTGCGCAACAGGAAGACCCGCGGTGGTGATGACTACGACCCGCCCTGGGAGAAGCGCGCGAGGAAACATAACGCCAAGGCAGCCCGCAAGAAGGCAAAGTGACCAGTGTTCAGTCTTTTGTCATTATGCCTGCCTCAGGAGGGCCTGCCCCACGTAAAGCAGGCGCCGCCTCCTCGCTGCGAAGCCGCTGAGAGCCGGGAGGCATATAGGCTGGGGCTTCAGCCCCAGTAAAGGAGCGAAACAAAACGAGCCGCCCTGAAGGGGCGCAGGAATGCCGAAATTCTTCCCGGCGGAGCTTGACAACGCCGCCTTTCGCCGACATAATGCGGGTAATCGATCACCATTGTTATGTGGAGCAGCCTTTCCAGGCTGCTAATTTAATTGATCGGCAGGCTGAAAGCCTGCCCCACGTTCTGAGGAGCCGCCTGAGCGACGAAGAATCTTTGCCGGGGGGCGGGCGAGACCGGTAGAAATGGCAAAGATGCTTCGCTAAGAGCTCAGCATGACAGGAGCGAAATACATGAGTGCATCCGAAGTTGTGCATAAAGACAATCTTGGCGCCATCCTTGACCGTGCGATGGACGCCGGCGGCGGGCTGCTGCGGCTGACGCCGACTTGGGTGCCGCGCAGTTTCCTGCACCCGGGCAAGCGGATCAAGCTGGCGCCGACCGACTGGTACGCCCTCGGCGCGCATCGCGGCGGCATAGATGAACGCTGGTTTGCCAGCACGACGGAGGCCGCCAACGAAGGCCGCCTCCCCGACGAAGGCCTCAGCTACATAACGTGCGAGGGCAAGCGGTTCCTGCTGATAGATGCCGTGGCAGAAGCCGGCGCAAGACTCGTCGGCAAGGAGATGTTCGACAAGTACGGGCGCTGGCCGGTATACTCGAAGTTCTTCGACAACGCCGGCCCGATCCCGCACCACATGCATCAGAGCGCCGACCACGCCGCCCTCACCGGCCAGGAGGGCAAGCCCGAGTCCTACTACTTCCCTCCGCAAGTGAACGCCGCCGAGAATCACTTCGATTACACATTCATGGGCCTCGAGCCGGGCACCACCAAGGCGGACGTCCGCAAGTGCCTCGAAGACTGGAACAAGGGCGACAACGGGATACTCGACCTCTCGAAGGCCTACCGGCTCAAGCGCGGCACCGGCTGGCTGATCCCCGCAGGCGTATTGCACGCCCCGGGCTCGCTATGCACTTACGAGCCGCAGTGGGGCTCGGACGTGTTCGGAATGTTCCAATCGCTTGTCGAAGGCCGCGAGGTGCCGTGGTCGCTGCTGGTGAAGGACGTGCCCGAGGACAAGCATCAGGACCTCGATTTCATCATCGAGCAGCTCGACTGGGAGCGTAACGTCGATCCGAACTTCAAGGACAGCAACTACCTCGAGCCGATCGACGACGAGGAGCGCTCGGGCGGCGGATACACCGATAGCTGGATCTGCTATGGAACTATCGACGGCGAGCAGCGTTTCTCGGCGAAGCGGCTGACCGTGGAGCCGGGAGCTAAGTGCACATTGAAGGACCCCGGCGCCAGCGGATTGATCGCAATCCAGGGCTGCGGCCGGATCGGCGCGCTCGAGCTCCAGACACCCGTGATGATCCGTTTCGGCGAGGAGACGACGGACGAAGTATTCATTACACATGAGGCAGCCACAGCCGGCGTGGAAGTCGAGAACACCGGCTCCGAGCCGCTGGTGTCGCTGCGATACTTCGGCCCGGACGTGCATGCGAACGTGCCCGAAGTGGGCGATTACAAGAAGTAAACACCGACGATGGATGTTGTGTAACCCACAGGAGGATGATACGAGCTATGGCTAAACGAATCTCGATTGGAACCTGGGCGTATGCGATCGGCCCCTATGAGGATTCGCCGATCCCCTTCCCCGAAGTAGTCCAAAAACTGTCCGAACTGGGCTTTGACGGCCTCGCACTCGGCGGCTTCGGCGTGCATCCGAACCCCGATGCGCTGACCACAAAAGAGCAGCGAGCCGAAGTGCGCGACCTGTGGGAATCGCGGGGCATGGGCTGCAGCGGACTCGCCGCAGACCTCTGGAGCGAGAAACTCATCACCGCTCCCACCCCCGACTCCTACCTCGCGACTTTCCGCAAGATCGTCCAGTTCTGCAAGGACCTCGGCATCGAGGTCATTCGCGTCGATACGACCGAGCCGCCGGGCACTCTCGGGCAGATCCCCGGCGAAGAGCCCGCCGAGACGGTCATCGATTACGACGTGGCCCTCAAGCGTGTTGCCGATACGTGGAAGCAGTGCTCGCAGGAGGCCGCCGATGCTGGGCCGCGCGTGGCGTGGGAGTTCGAGCCGGGTTTCGCCTTCAACAAGCCCAGCGAGATCTTCCGCATCCTCGACGGGGTGAACGATGACAACTTCACGATTATGTTCGACACCTGCCACGCCAACATGGTAGCGGTCCACGGTGCGCGCCAGGTGGGCAAGAAGGAGACGCTGCCCGGCGGTATCAAGGAGCTGGCGCGGAAGCTCAAGGGCAGGATCGGCAGGCTGCACCTGATCGATTCGGACGGCACGCTGCACAACAACGAGACGAGCACGCATCCGCCCTTTGGCCTGGGCGAGCTCGATTTCGACGACATAATGCCCGTTATTGTCGATGCCGGATGCCCCGACGACTGGTGGACCATCGACCTCTGCTTCTGGCCCGACGCATGGCAGGCCACCGCCCAGTGCAAGAAAGCCATCGACGAGATGGCCGCGAAGTTCGCATAATACTAACGGCCCGACCGGTGAAGAGCACCGTTCGCTTGCAGTCCGTGCAACAGTTTCATAACGCGAGGGGAAACGACAATGTCCAAGCCATTGAATATCGGCCTGCTGGGCTGCGGCTTCATGGGCCGCGCCCATTCCAACGCCTATTTGCAGGTGAATCATTTCTTCGACAGGGAGCACCAGCCGGTGCTCAAGACCTGCTACGGCCGTGAAGAAGATCGCGAGAAGCTCGAGAAGTTCGCCAAGAGCTGGAACTACGAGACGATCGAGACCGACTGGAGAAAGATCGTCGAGCGCGACGACATCGACGTGGTAGACGTCTGCGTGCCGAATTTCATGCACCACGACGTCGTGATCGCCGCCGCCGAGGCGGGGAAAATCATCGTTTGCGAGAAACCGCTGGCGATGAACGCCGCCGAGGCCGAAGAAATGACCGCCGCCGTCGAGAAGGCGGGCGTCGCCAACATGGTCTCGTTCAACTACCGCCGAGTGCCCGCCATCGCACTATTCAAGCAGATCATCGACGAGGGCCGCGTCGGACGCCCATTCCATTATCGCGCCACCTACAACCAGGACTACACCATCTCTGCCGACGTCCCGCAGGGCGGAATGGCGCTCTGGCGGCTCGACTCCCGAGTGGCAGGCTCCGGCGTAACCGGCGACCTGCTCGCTCACTCAATTGACACCGCCGAATGGCTCAACGGCCCCATCCGTAAGGTCGTCGCCCATACCGAAACCTTCGTCAAGGAACGGATGCACGCCGAGACCGGCAAGGTCGAAAAGGTCGACATCGACGACGCCTGCATGTTCCTCGCCGTCTTCGAGAACGGCTCGATAGGCACGTTCGAGAGCACCAGGTACGCACGCGGGCGGAAGAACTACTCCACGATGGAGATCAACGGCGAGCACGGTGCCGTCTTCTTCGATCTCGAAGACCCGCACATCCTGCAATACTTCAAGTACGCCGACCCGACGACGGGCGCGAAGATCGAGGACCACCTGACCGGCTGGCAGCGGATACACGTGACCAACTTCGAGCACCCGTACATGAAGAACTGGTGGGTGCCCGGCTGTACGATCGGCTACGAGCACACGTTCATCAACAGCTTCGCCGATTTCCTGGCCGGCCTCGAAGGCGGCGAGCCGTTCCAGCCTGATTTTCGCTCGGCCCTCCGGACCCAGAGGGTCTGCGACGCCGTACTCGACAGCGCAAAGAAAAGCCAGTGGGTGGAGATCCCCGAGTAGCTCCTACTCAATCCGAAGGTGGCGCGTGTGATGCCGGGTATGACTCCAGATCGTGGGGTATGCTGAACAACCGTGCTCCAGAGGCAATGGATGTTTTCAACCGCAATGTAGGGGCGGTTCGCGAACCGCCCCTACGGGCCGCGTAGCGGCCACGGGATAAAGCCTGGGGCTTCAGCCCCAGGAATCAGACAGTATAATAACTGTGCCCTGGAGGGGCACAGCAGATGCTCCTTTCCTCCGCCCCTTCAGGGCGGTTTCTATTGTTTGGCTCCTGAACTGGGGCTGAAGCCCCAGCCTATATGCCCCCCGGCTCTCAGCGGCTCCGCAGCGAAGAGACGGGGCATCTCCCGGGCGTACCGGACGCTGACGCTCACATTCGCGGCTGATGGCCCGCAATTCTTCGCCAGCCCCAGCATTATACACATCCTCACACACGCAACGCATAAGAGACCCCATTAGTTAGGGTCATACTCTACAATGCCGGGGAAACGAGGGCGTCTCGCCCCGGCATGGCACCGTAAGATGCCGAGATTGCCTTGACTCCGGCCGCTAATTATGCTGGAATTTGATAAACGGCTGTAAATCGCTACCGAGCCGATGTAACGGAAGGCCGGCAAATGAAACACATTGCGATTCGATGCTCAACGTACATTGCCGCTCTGTTCCTCTCCGCGCACCTGCTGGCTGCGGATGCCGAGAAGCCGAAAGAGCCGGCGGAATCAAAGCTGAGCGCGGGTGCGCTGATGCAGCATCTCGATGACGCCAAATCGTCCAACCCGAAAGCGCGCGACACGGCGTGTAAAGCTCTGATGGCAGACGGCGAAAAAAGCCGCAAGGCGCTCGTCCGCACCCTCTCGAATGAGTGTAAGATGCTCCTTAACACCGTTCAGGCGAGAACCAAAACGCTTCAAGCCGGCTTGAAGAGTTCTGACGTGACCCGTAAGGAGATCAAGGCGAAAAGGGCGGCCGCACTGAAGATGATCTACGACTCTAAACTCGACAAAGACAAGGAGGCCCAGCAGAACATTCGGAAGCTCTGCGAAGAGATCGAGAGGCTTGTCAAGATGGCCGAGTATCGCAAGCTGGTGCGCAATGTCGCCGAAGCAAACCACAAAGAAGGCGCGAAAATGAACGCCTCCGAGCGCCGGTACATCGAGCTGCTGAACGATTATCGAATAATGATGGGCCGCAAGCCGCTGCTTGCGAACCGCGCCCTGAACGCCGCAGCGCGCAAACACAGCCGGGAAATGCAGACGATGACCTACTTCAGCCATACCTCGCCCGTCAAGGAGAATCGAACCTTCGGCAAGCGAGCGGCCAGGGAAGGGTATCGCGGCGCACGGGGTGAGAATATCTTCAAGAGCAGTACCGCGGCGGAAGCAGTCCTCAATGCCTGGCGCAACAGCCCGCCGCATCGCCGCAACCTTCTGGACGCCGGGCACTCGGACACCGGAATCGGAATGGCCGGCAATATCTGGACGAACGTCTTCGGCAAATCAAGGTAACTGACGACGCGGCAGGGCATTCACAGCCAAGGAAGCATCCAATGCAGGAACGTATCGGAGAGAAGCTGCTGAGAATGGGCGCCATCAGCCCGGAACAACTCCGCCAGGCTCTCGTACAGCAGCAGGAGACTGGACGCTTTCTGGGCCAGGTCCTGCTGGATATGTTTGCGGTTCGCGAGGATGTCCTCGCCCCAGTGGTGGCCGAGCAGCTTGGATTGCCGTTTGTCGATCTCAAGAAGACAAGCATCGACGTCGCCGCCGCGCGCGTGTACCCGGCCGCCAAGGCCCGCGAGCATCGCTGCTTTCCCTATCAACTTATTGACGGCACGCTCGACGTAGCTATGGTCAATCCGCTCGACATCGCCGCGCTCGAGGACCTCGCCTTCATAACGGGCTGCGAAATCCACCAGGCCGTCGCGCTCGAGGCCGATGTCGTTGCCGCTATCGACCAATACCGCCTCGACGACCGCGTCGAAAACGCTGCGACACTCCTTAACGACGTCGATCGCGCACTCGAGCAGGCCGACTCGCAATGCCGGACCGTCTCCATCCTGTCGAACAAAGGCGGAACCGGCAAGACACACCTTGCGATCAACCTGGCCTGCATGCTCGGCAGCATGGGCAGCCGCGTGCTGCTGATCGATGCCGACCTGGGCAATGCCGACATCTCGCACAAGCTGAACGTGTACCCCGAAGTTACGCTGCTGGACGTGCTCGATAGCAAGAAGCTGCCCGAAGGCATAATTATACCCGTTGAATTCGGCTTCGACCTGGTAGCCGGCCGCACCGGCGAGGCCCGGCTCGCCAACCTGAAATACTTGCAGCGCCTCAAGTTCGTCAGGCGTTTCGTCGCGCTGGCCGAGCCTTACGATTTCATGATACTCGATCTCGGCGCCGGCGTCGCGACGTCTGTGATAGATTTCGGGCTGTCGACCGACGAGATGATAATCGTAACCACGCCGCGAGACGTCATCTCGGGCTATTCCTGCGGCAAGGCGGCCTTCCTGCGGCACGTGGCACTACAGCGCAGGCTCGCCGAAAAGAAACCCGATGCCCCTATCGAGAACGTGTTCAGCCCGTGGATCGCGATCAACAAGATGGCCTACCCCGAGCAGGGCGAGACTATCTTCGAGCGGATCGCCGTGACCCCGCGCAACCACCTGAACGCACGCATCGCCGGCTTCGACATGTTCGCGCGGCACCTCGGCGGCGTGCTGTATGATGCCGAAGCAATCGATGCCGCCGAGCTGAAACGCCAGCCGGTCTCGGAACTTATGCCGCGCTCGATCGCCGCCCGCTGCTACGAACACCTCGCCGCGCGCCTCGTCGATCCGGACGCGACCTCCCAGAGGCCCGCTCGATCGCGCGGCCTTACCAGGCTCGCACGAATGCTTGGGCTCCGAACCGAAGACGCCGGACATCTACCCATAATGGGGTGAACGGCCCGACGTTTGCTCCACAAATCGCCTCTTCACCACAGCCAACAGGAGACCCCGGATGCTGTTGCCGACAATCAAACTGGGCGAACACAATGTCACGCGGCTGATCTGCGGTGGTAATCTCTTCAGCGGATTCTCGCACATCAGCGCAGAGTTCGACCAGGAATTGCTCGAATACTACACGATGCCTAACCTGCTCGCGGCCCTCGATGAATGCCTCGCGAACGGGATCAACACATTCCAGAGCCGAGGCGACCGGCATCAGAGCCGCATGTATCTCGAGCACCGCCTGAATGGCGGCGATATTCAATGGATCACACAGACCGCCAGCGAAATGAAGGACCTCCGCGCAAACATCCGCAACATTATCCGATACAATCCGATCGCCATCTATCACCACGGCTCGCACACCGACAATATGTGGCACGCCGGTAAGATCGACGAACTCGCAGATATCGTGAAGTTCATCAAGGATCAGGGCCTCCCCGCCGGCATCGCCAGCCACATCCCCTAGGTGATCCAATACATCGAAGAGCACGAATGGGAGACCGATTTCTACCTCACCTGCTTCTACAATCTAGCTCGCCGCCCGAAGCTGATCGTCGCAGAGCAGAAAGACGCCTACAGCCGCGACGTCTTCCCGCCGGAGGACCCCGAGGCGATGGCTAAGATCGTCCGCCAGGTGCCAAGTACTAAGACGTGCTTCGCCTACAAGGTGCTGGCCGCCGGCCGAAATTGCTCGACACCGGACGACACGCGCCGCAGCCTCGAGCGGGCCTTCAAGCTGATCAAGCCCACCGACGGTGTCATCGTCGGCGTCTTCCAGAAGTACAAGAATCAACTCAAGGAGAACGCCGGCTTCGTGCGGGATATCCTGGCGTGCGAATCGGCATAGGCCGTGCGGCCCGAGCTCTCAACGAGTGGAACCGGTCGATGCCCTTACCTGACCGTTCACAGTGCGTCGATCACGCCCCGGCTAGCCGACCGTGCAACTTCGCTTGCGCCGTCGATGGCGGCGGCGATGGCGCGGATGTGGTCGGGCGTCGTGCCGCAGCATCCGCCGATGATATTGGCCCCCGCGCGGAGCAGTTCCGCGATGCGCGCGGCCATCTCGTCGGGCGTCTCGCGGAAGACCGTCTCGCCGTCGACGAGCTCGGGCAGCCCGGCGTTCGGCTTGATCCACAGCGGCTTCTTCGTCGCCGATATCATCAGGCGTGCGATTTCGATCATGTTCTCGACGCCCGAGCCGCAGTTCGAGCCGATGATATCGGCCCCCGCCGCATCGAGTTCCGCTGCCGCCTGCTCGGGCTTCACGCCCATCATAGTGGCAAAACCGCCCGGCCCGTGATCGAAAGTCATCGACGCCACAACCGGGAATGAGCCGACCTGCCGCGCGGCCCGCAGGGCCGCTTTCGTCTCGCCCAGGTCGGTCATCGTCTCGATCACAATGCCGTCCGCCCCACCGTCTATGCAGGCCCGAATCTGCTCGGCGAAGCAATCGACGAACTCCTGCTCGGCCTTGACGCCCAGCGGGGCCCTGAACTCACCGGTCGGGCCGATCGAAGCGAACACGAGAGCTCTCCCGCCCGCCGCACGTTTCGATATCTCGGCAGCCAGGCGATTGAGCTCGCGCGTCCTGTCTGCCAACCCGGCCTTATCGAGCTTGAAGCGACAGCCGCCGAACGAGTTCGTCAGGATGATATCGGACCCCGCAGCGACGTATCCCGCAGCGACGGCCTGGACAGCATCGGGCTGGTCGGCATTCCACGATTCCGGCACGGTCCCCGGTTGCAGGCCCCGTTTCGCCAGTTCAGTCCCCCATGCCCCATCCGAGACCAGCGTTATCTTCTGTTTGAGCAGTTCTTTCCAGTTCATTGGGTTTGTTCCTTTTGAGGGTTGCACGGGCACGGCGCCCCACCACCAATCTTACGGCTTCTCAGGATTTTGTCAAGAATACCTATTGATTGCGTTAACGAAAACGGTTAATATTAGTTTACAGGCTTCCGGTACTGGGGCGATAGATGTGGACATTCTCTTCCGGACGAAGAAGTTTTGCAAGCAATGTAACAGTGATAAGAAGCTCCGCAGAGTTTACGATCCCCGAATGGCGCAGCTCATACGGCGCCGCCTGGATGAACTTCGAGCCGCCGACACACTCGAGGAACTCCGGTCGCTGCCGCAGGCTCGATGCCACGAGCTAACCGGTGACCGCAAGGGGCAGCTCTCGGTTGACCTTGTTCACCCAAGAAGACTGATCTTTGTTCCCGCCAACGAGCCTGTGCCGAAGAAACCCGATGGAGGCCTTGACTGGTCGAAAGTAACCGCCGTCACGATACTGGGCGAGGAGGACACTCATGGCTAAGCCGATAGTCAACCAATACAGTCCCGACAACGTCAGCCCACCTGGCGAGACGCTTCAGGAGACTCTGTATACCATTGGAATGCCTCAAGCCGAATTGGCTCGGCGCATGGGCAAGACACCAAAGAACATAAACGAGATCATCAAGGGCAAAGCACCGATATGCCCGGCCACGGCCCTCGAACTCGAACGGGTTCTTAGTATCTCTGCGGGTTTCTGGGGCAATCGCGAGCGGGACTACCGCGAAGCTCTTGCCAGGCGGAAAGAGCAAGAACGCCTCCAATCACACGTAGCATGGCTGGAGACAATCCCCGTCAGCGCGATGGCAAAGAAAGGGTGGATTCCGTCGTGCAGGGACAAAGTGCAGAAACTGCAGGAAGTGCTCAACTTCTTCGGCGTAGTTGATCCCCAGCAGTGGGAGGACCTGTGGAATACCGGAGCGCAGGCAGCGTTTCGGAAGTCACCGGCCTTCCGCAGCAAGCCCGGGGCGGTGGCAGCATGGTTGCGGAAAGGCGAACTTGATGCGCAGCAGCTCCGGTGCAGGGAGTATGACGAATCGCGTTTTCGTCGCGCCTTGAAGGCGATACGATCACTCACAGCCGATCCTGCGGAGAAGTTCTGCCCCGAGATTGTCCGCCGTTGTGCCGATGCCGGTGTTGCCGTGGTATTCGTGCCTCAGCTTCCCGGCACGAGTGCGAGCGGCGCTACGCGCTGGCTAAACCCCAGGAAGGCTCTCATCCAACTCAGCTTGCGATACAAGACTGACGATCAACTGTGGTTCACATTCTTCCACGAGGCGGGTCACATCCTCCTGCACGGCAAGCGCGACGTCTTCCTCGACGAGCTGAAAAGACAGAAGGGAGACAAAGAAGAGGAAGCCAACAACCTCGCGGGGGAGTTTCTAATCCCCCCCCGCGA
>JAUWKK010000284.1 GCA_030614245.1 Planctomycetota bacterium
CCGCGGGGCCGTCCATGCTCACCCCAACGAGAAACCGGTACTGCCGGAGGAAGTCGCACCATTCGCGGTCGAGCAGAAGCCCGTTCGTCTGAAGCGCGTTGCTCACCGACTGCCCCCCCCGCCCGTGCTGCTGCATTAATGCCATGGCCGTGCGGAAGAAATCCAGGCCCATCAGCGTCGGTTCGCCGCCTTGCCAGGCGAACACCACCTCCGGCGCATTTGAGAGGCAGTCGAGGTACTGCCGCGAGTAGCTCTCGAGCACCTCGTCGGTCATCTTCCAATTCGTGTCTGATGGATAGAGTTCCCTCTTGGGCCGGTAGAAGCAGTATTGGCATCGCAGGTTGCACAGGGCGCCGATGGGTTTCGCCATGAGCTGGAGGCTTGCAGAGACGGGTGGAACGTCGTTGCCCGGCATTAGTTCCTCGCGGGCTGTGGTTTTATGATGCTCCATTTTGTAAGCGAATCTTACCAGAAAGATGCACGGGGTGGAAGAGCGAAAGATGCGCAGGGGCGTAGCAAGTGCGGGCCGCGTGGCGCGAATGTGAGCATCAGCGTCCGGTACGCCCGGGAGATGCCTCGTCTCTTCGCTGCGGAGCCGCTGAGAGCCGGGAGGCATGTAGGCTGGGGCTTCAGCCCCAGTTGATGACCGAAACAAAACGAGCCGCCCTGAAGGGGCGCAGGAAAGGAACATTTCCCGTGCCCCTTCAGGGCACAGCAAGGGGCTGAAGTCCCAGGCTGTATGCCTTGGCCGCTACGCGGCCAGGAATCAGCTTGCATGCGGTTCGGGTTGAAAACATCCATTGCCTCTGGATCACGGTTCTGCAGCATTCCCCACGATCTGGGGTCATACCCGCGCGCCCCGTGCAGATTGACTCTGAGCCGGATGCCCCCTATAATGCCGTGCGTTCCGCGTCCGATCTGTGTGGTTCTGTAGCGGAGACTTACGATGAAACGTGGCAAGTCCCTTGCTGTGCTGCTGATCCTGCTCGCGTGGGGCTGGTGGGCTGCAGCAGGCGAACCGATCGCGGGAACCGCCATCCCCCAGTCCGCCGGCGGGGTGCTCAAGTGGCTCGCCGATAACCCGTTCGCCGCTTCGGTAATCGTCCTTGTCCTCGTCACGGTCATCGGGACGGTCATCTCCCGGCAGGTTCGCGACAGGTGCATGAAAGACTTCGAGGGTTACCCGGTCACGCTCGAGCTCAAGGACGGCACGGTCTACCACGGCGAACTCGACGTCGAGAAGACGGGCCTCGAGTTCATCTACGAGAAGACCACTCCCCAGGATGTGCTGATGAAGACGAGTTTCATCATTTACAAGCCTGAATACGGGAATATCCACGCGCTGATCCGCCACATAGACACTCTCAACGAAGTGCAGCGCAGGGCGCGGCAGAAGGCCGCCGGCCGGGCATATCATCCGGGCTTCTTCCGGCGAACGTGGCGCGCGGTGCGCAACCTCTCCCTCGGCCTGAAGGACTCGATCATGGAGGGCTTCAATCTGTCGATGGGCAGGATGAAGAGCATACAGGCTTCCGCACCGGTGATGAAGTCGAGCGGCGCATACATCGGCAAGGTCGGCAAGCAGACGATCGGGTCCGCTGCCGACATCAGCTATGATCCGCTGCTCGAGAAGCAGATCGGCCTGCGGGTCGTCCTGAAAATTCCCCAGGACGCCGCCGTGCAGAGCGAATGCCTCGGCACGTTTCGAGAGTATACGAAGGATTTCTTCGCGCTGATGGACCTCGATTACGAGAGCCAGTGGGATATTGTGCTCGCGGGTGCGGGCGAGGCGGCTTTCATTCGGGGCATAGCCGCACAACGCACGGCGACGGATGTGCTCATCGAGAACCGCAATACCTTCGGCTTGCAATTCGCAACCCTGCGGATCGAGCCGGAGACGGAAGGCACAGAGCTGCCCTTGCCTGTCGAACTCCCCGTGATGATATCTTCCGGCGAAAAGCTGGAACTCACGCTGGCGCCTGGGGCCGGGCCCGTCTTTCTTGGATTCAGCAGCACGCGCCGAGCGGATATCGTCGTGCCGCGCACGGGCGCGTTCATTCGCCACAAGGGCGAGTGGGTCCAGCCGCGCAAGCTCGTCGGACAGCTCAAGGATGCGATCGGACTGCTCCCGGGAACCGATGACGTCGTGGCCGTGCTCAAGAGAAGCGCGAGCGTCTTCACTACACAAGTGCAGGGAGAAGAGGAGACCGAGGAGATCGAAGAGGAAGAAGCCGGCGGCCCGGATGAAAACGGATAAGCGGGCCCGCCCGCCTGTGGAGGGCCCGCCCACATCAGGATGGAATGATAAGCGACCCTGTGTTCTGCCACTATGGAGAGACCTGAAATGAAGATTCGCTTTTGCGGCGCAGCACGAACGACCACCGGCTCGATGCACGTTCTTTCCGTGAACGGGAAGTCCGTCCTTCTCGAATGCGGCCTCTACCAGGGCAAGCGGAAGGTGGCTTTCGAGCGGAACCGCAACCTGCCGTTCCGTCCGAACACCATAGACGCCGTCGTCCTTTCTCATGCCCACATCGATCACAGCGGGAACCTCCCGTCGCTCGTCCGCGCCGGCTATCGCGGGCCTGTCTACGCTACGCCCGCCACGATCGACCTCTGCGACATAATGCCCCGCGACTCCGCTTACCTGCAGATGCGAGACGTCCAGCACGTGAACAAGAAACGCAAACGGCAGGGGAAGACGCTGTTCGAGCCGCTTTACGTCCAGGAGGACGTCGACAAGTTGATGACGCTCTTCGTGCCGATTGACTATGAGACGTCGAAGGAGATAACCTACGGCCTCACGGTCACCCCTCACGACGCCGGCCACATCCTCGGCTCGGCGCTGATCGAGATACTCGTCAGGGAGAACGGCAAGGCTCATCGCATACTGTTCACCGGCGACCTCGGCCGCAAGGGCATGCCCATCCTGCGCGATCCCGTAGTCGTGCATGACACCGAGATACTCATCACCGAAAGCACGTACGGCAACAGGGTGCATCCGCCGAAGAAGGATGTCTCCGCCAGGCTGCGCAATCTCGTCAATGACATATGCAGCCGCAAGTCGAAGCTCGTGATACCCGCGTTCAGCGTCGGCCGCACGCAACAGCTTGTGTATTTCCTCGACGAACTGTACAACGACAATGAGATCCCCGAGATTCCCGTCTACGTCGACAGCCCGCTCTCGACGCGCGCGACCGCGGTTCACGAGAAGCATGCGGAATGCTACGACAAGGAGGCACTCGAACGCCTTCACAGCGGCGCCTCGCCCTTCTCATTCGGACGCCTGACTTTCATCACCGAAGCGGAGAAATCCAAGGAACTCAATAACAGACCCGGGCCGATGGTCATCATCTCAGCCTCGGGAATGTGCGAAGGCGGACGAATACTCCATCACATCAAGAACAACGTCAGGAACTCCAACAATATCATACTCTTCGTCGGCTACCAGGCCCAGAGCACTCTCGGGCGATACCTCATCGAGGGACGCAGCCCGATCCGCATCTTCGGCGATGAGTATCCCGTTGCGGCGCGCGTCGAGAAGATCAACGCCCTGAGCGCACACGCCGACCGCAACGAACTGATGGGCTACTTCCGCGAGATGAATACCAGGATCGATCACGCATTCGTCGTTCACGGTGAAATGGAGCAAGCCCAAGCCCTGGCGGCGGAACTGAAGAGCTTCGGCGTGCCCAACGTCCTGATCCCCGAGAAGGGACAGGAAGTCGCGATCTGAGCGGGGCTTACTGACAGCAGCATGTGCTGAACATGACGTGCTGCTACGAGCGGAATGTGCTGTTTTCATGTCATTCTGCCTGCCCGCCTGTGGAGGGAGCGGAGCGAAGAATCTTTTGCATGTGGTGCAGACTTTCCAGGCTGCAAATGCATGAATTGGCAGGCTAAAAGCCTGCCCCACGTTATGAAAGATGCCTCCCTGCCCGCCTCGGGAATTTGAGCCTATGGGACGCAAGGGATTTATCGTCGGGCTGGCACTGGGGGTTCTGCTTGGAGGCGGGATATGCTGCGTCGTTCTGGTCTCCACTCCTGCCGAGCAGCCGCGGCACAGTTCCGATCTGAAGCCATTCCTTGAATCGTACTTCGACGCATGGTCGAGAGGCGACATTGAAGCCTACAAGTCGCTATTCCACAAGAATGCACGGATCACTTACGTTGAAGGCGGAACGGCCCGCCCGCCGTTGAGCCGTGATGCCTTCGTCAGACAGCAGGA
>JAUWKK010000031.1 GCA_030614245.1 Planctomycetota bacterium
ATCACGATGCAGGAATCCACCCGGCCCATGCGGACCGAGGCGGCCAGCGCAGGTTTCTACGATTCGCCCTGGGGCACCAGGCACCCGAGGCTGCAAATCCTGACCGTGGCCGAACTGCTGAAGGGCGCCCGCATCGACATGCCGCCGTCGCGGGACCTCCGGACGTTTAAGAAAGCGCCAGCCGACAAGGCGGCAACAGCAAGAGGGTCAAAGAAGCCCGAGCGCCAACTGTCGCTGGGGGGCGAGCCGGAAACTGAAGGCGACTGAAGATGATAGCAACTAGAACGCCACGGCGGAGGGCAAGGGCTCTGAACTGATTGGGGCGCGGCCCAGCCGAGCCAGGGTTCCCAGAGGAGAAGACGAAAAAATGAGAATATCTCGATGGGCAGTATTAGTGATAGCAGCGCTGTTGATCTCCGTTGGCTGCCAGCCTCTCGGCAGGCCCAGGCAACTTGCCGACAAGCTCGAGACCAGCGGCATAGCAAGGGTGTCAGCCCCGGATGACCCGCTGAAAACGGCTCTCGGCAAGGAGATGATAGAGGAACTCGATCAGATCGTCATCCTCGCCGACTTCGAGCAGGACCTCCTCGACGCCACCGGCATGGAGGTTGCATGGGTTGCACCCGTCGCGGACGAAACTGTCCGCAATGTATGGTGGATTGATAAGCACATCTTCGTTGAGACGGAATCCAACCGTCTGTATTGCATTGACCCTGCTAACGGCTACATCAGGTGGCGGTATCAACTGCGCTCTCCAACCAACGTTCATCCGGTACTGGCCGAGGACACCGTCTACGCTATCGCCGAAAACACCGTCCACGCAATTGATCTCGAAACCGGTTACGCAAAGTGGCGCTCGAGGCCCAAGTTCCCCATCTCATCAGCGCCGTTCGTGGGCGAATATCTCTATTGCGGCAGTTGGAACTTCGCATTCCACGCCCTGCGCAAGAAGACCGACTACTTCAAGTGGCGTGTCGGCTCCGGAGGCGTCATCTCGTCACAAGGCTACTTCCAGGCGGGCATCGCATGCTTCGCATCCGAAGACGGCAACGTGTACGCCTACAACCCATCCCGCCACAAGAACGTCTGGACTTTTCACACGACCGGACGCATACAGGCGGACCTCATTGTCGATGGCAATATCCTCTACGTCGGTTCCTGCGGCTTCAGCGTATATGCAATCGACATCAGATACGGCAAGAAGAAGTGGCGTTTCCGCTGCAACAGCCCCATCAAACAGAACATGCAGATTTCCAAGGTCGCCGTGTACGCCACATCAGAAGACGAGGGACTCTTCGCCATCAGCAGAGAGTCCGGCGAAATGAAGTGGTTCGTGCCCAACGGAAGGAAACTCGTCGCGCTCACGCCGGATAGAGCATACGTCAGCCTCGTCAACGGCAAACTGTGTGCCGTCGACCGGGCTAGCGGCAAGATTCTTTGGGAGCGGTACCAGGGCAAATTCCGCGACTATATCGCTGCGGCCGATTCGGGGGTCGTCCTCGGGCTCGTCGGCGGCGGACAGATTGCGGCACTCAGGCAGAAGGAAAAACCGGCCGCCATTGGCAAGGCACCCGCCGAACCAGCGAAGGCACCTGCCGAAGCGGTTGTTGAAGAGCCGGTCGCTCCGGCTGCAGCCGGCAAACATAGGCCCCCAGAATAAGTGAGACCGGCCATCCGGTTTCAGCGAAATTTTACGAAATTGTCGGCTGGGCTGTAAAAAAAGTGCTGGAAGCGGCAACGAATGGGACTATAATTACGTTTGATGGCACTGTCTGGGTGGCGCGGCTTCAGCCTGCCACGCTTGTCGGTTCTTTGCACTAAATGGAGGACGGGAAGATGAAAAAAACTTTGCCCATAGTTCTAGTGCTTCTGTTGATGGCCACTTCGTGGTGCGTGTTCGGTGGCGAGGCTCCGAAATCTGCCGAAGCTGTCAAGCCTGCGAAGCCCCCGAAGGCGACAGTCTCCCGCCCCAGACGCCCGCCCCGTCGGCGGCCCGCCATGGGGCCCGACGAGATGATGTATATGCGCGTGCCGCGCTCGAAGGCGCTTGAGATGGCTCGCCGCTACTTCAGCGGGAGCCCGGACACGAGCAAAGCACACGAGAAGCTCGGGGCCGCTTATGACGAAGAAGGCCGCAAGGCCATGATCAAGCTGGTGCAGGACCTCAACAAGAAATACGCGGCTCTCATCGCCGAATCGATGAAACCCGAAGACAGGGAAAAATACGAGAAGGTACTTGCCGCCGAGCAGGAATACGATGATACTGTAACGGCCGCGCGGAGCAAAGTCTCGGAGCTGGTCCAGAATATCCGCAAGGAGCAGGGACGCCAAGATACCTCATGGCCGACCCGCTCGCTGACCCCGAAGCTCCAGCCGATCATCAACGCGTGTTTCAAACTCAGCGACGAGCAGAGCAAGCAGTTCAACCAACTGCGGCGAAAGCGCGCCCAGAACATCCGAAACCTCACGAACAGCATCAAAGCCCCCAAGGACAGAAAGGACTACAAGGCGCAACGTGAATACTGGCGGAAGCGCCAGGAACTGCGTAAGCAGGCCGAGCAAGAAGGAGAAGAGGCGCTGAAGCTGATACTGACCGACGAACAGAAGAAGGCCTGCGAGGACCTCGTCAAGGCGATGGAAGAGCGCGACAAGCAGATCCAAGAAGCCGGCAAGAGCTACGAAGAGAAGCTCGACGAAATCATCGGACGGGAAGAAGGCGGCGCCCCATCGATGCCAAGCCCCAGGCCGCCCCGGCCCGTTATCCGGCCGAGAAAGGATGGGCCGTAAAAAAACCAGTTCCCCCCAAGTAGCATCCTTACATATTGTGGGGCAGGCTTTCAGCCTGCCAGTTGAATGAATCAGCAGCCTAGAAAGGCTGCTCCACATTAGAGAATCCCCCTCCGGCAGTAAACCGGCGGGGGTTCTTTTCGCGCAAATCACAGGGTGGAAACGTGGAGTACGACCCCATTTCTTGGGGTAATTTATGCGCCGCGAGCGTGATGATGTGTATAATGCTCGGGCTGGCAAGGAACTGCGGGCCGTCAGCCGCGAATGTGTGCGTCAGCGTCCGGTACGCCCGGGAGAGGCCCCGTCTCTTTGCTGCGAAGCCGCTGAGAGCCGGGAGGTTTGCCGCCGGCGATCGGGCCGTGTATGAGTTCGGCCAAGCACACAGTCCACCGCAACAGCAACAGGAGGATATTTATTGTGGGCGCGATCAATATGACACGCGAGCGGGCGGTCGAGCTGCTCGAGGAGCACGTCGCTGCGGAAAACCTCCGCAAGCACTGCCTGGCGACCGAGGCGATAATGCGGAAGCTCGCCGGGCATTTCGGTGAGGACCCCGACGACTGGGGCATAGTCGGACTGCTGCACGATCTCGATTTCGAACGGACGAAGGACGCCCCCGACCGGCACGGCCGCATAACGGCCGAGGTGCTGCGCCCCGAGGGGATCGACGAGACGTTCTTGAGTGCAATCCAGGAGCACAACGCCGAGGGCCTGGGCATCGAGCGTCACACGCGGCTCGGCATCGCCCTCGCGGCGGCCGAGACGATTACCGGGCTGATAGTCGCAACGGCGCTGGTGTATCCCGACAAGAAGCTGTCGAGCGTGAAGCCGAAGTCTATCCTGAAACGGATGAAGAAGAAGGATTTCGCCCGGGCCGTAGACCGCGACATCATTCGTGAATGCGAGCGGATCGGCTTCGAGCTGGCCGATTTCGCGGCGCTCTGCCTCGATGCGATGAGAGGGATCGCAGAGGATCTGGGCCTGTAGGGCCATCTACATGTTGAGCTTCTTCACGGGGAAATAGTATCGTGCCATGAGCTTCTGGCCCGTTTGGGTGAGGCAGAAGTTGATGAACTTCTTCAGATCCTTCGCCGGATTGCCTAACGTGATGAACATTATCGGTGCCCGCAGCGGATACTTCTTGGCGACAACATCGGCAATCACAGGCAGCGACTTGTCGATGGTGACGATGACTATCTTCTTGTGAATGGATTTGATGGACGAGACGGCGACGAATCCGATGGTTGCGGACGAGCGCTCGACGGCCTCGATTGTCTGGCAGTCGGACCCGGAAGGCTTGACTTTGCTTGTCGGGCGGTTTCCTTCGAGTATCTGTTCGTCGATAACGCGGCGAAGTTCGCAACCGTTCGGGCGGAGCAGGATGGTAATGGTCCTGTCCTTTCCGCCGACGTCCGACCAGTTGCGAGTTTCGCCGGTGAGTATCCTCCGCAGGTCTTCGGTGCTGAGCGATTGGGCTTGATTGCGCGCATTGACGATCACAGCATAAGCCTGCCAGCCTATCTGGGTGTCCACGAGGCCCTTGAGTTTCTCCACGTCGGTCAGCGGCCGCGTGATGACACCAACGTCTACCTTCTTCTTGAGCACCTGGCTGACGACCGACATCCGAAAACTGAGATACTTGAACCTGACGTATGTGCTCTCCTCGAAGAGCGGCTGGATCTTCTTGACAAAGCGCTTCACCACCGCCCCACGGTCACTCCATTTGATGTAAACCTTCCCGCCCTTCGAATTCGATTCAGCCAGCGATGTGCGCCATGACGTTCTGCCCACGGCCACGGCGTAGACGCCGATGATCGCCGCAATCGTCAGTGCGCTTGTCAGCACAAGAAGTCTCTTCATTACAGTGGCCTCCTGAACAGATGGTAGGGGCGGTTCGCGCACCGGCCCTACATGATATTATCGGCAGGATCAATGAATGTTGCAGCGGTGGATGCAACTCGAAGAAGGCTTCACGCCTCAGGACCTGAAGCCTGAAGCCTGAAGTCTGCTACAGAGATTGGAGAAAAGGCTACGCTTCGTGTTGGTAGTGGCCCTATCTCATTATGTGGCCCCCACTTGCAAGCATCCGTCACCGCTATCAAGCCGGCAAATCCATGTAGTCTGTGGAGCATTGTTCTTGGGCAATGGGCGCGGGACGTTCAACAAACGTTCGCTTTTTGCCCGCCTGCCGGCAGGCAGGCAGGACCGTTACGACAGGCGGGTACAGGCGGCTACGGGCGGCTACAGGCGGCTGCGCCGTGTGTCTCTGCGGGCGATATGCACTGCAAACGCATTCTTGCGTCGCAACATGGCACATCGTTTGCTCTGAAGCGGCGTGAACGGAGAAACTTCGACGGGGGTCCTGCCGGAATCGCAGGCAGCGAAAGACTCCTGGAGAGAGGAAACGAGTTGTGATGGACAGGATAAAGAAACTGCTCGACAGACTGGGCTGTAAAAAAAGCCCCCTGCGAATTGATACAGGCCGTACCGTTGCATCGCTGCAGGGGACGGTTGTTGTAGTGGCGCTCTTGGGCGCTCTCGCAGTGGGATGGGCTTTTATAAGTACTGAGCGGGAGCGCCTGGCCGATGCGCTCTCCACCTCAGGGTGGCGGGCCACTCATCTGCTGGCGCACAGTCTCGCCCTGTCTTGCGGACAGGCACCCGACAAAGTCGAACTGC
The DNA here is from genome assembly GCA_030614245.1 of Planctomycetota bacterium. Classification (GTDB taxonomy): domain Bacteria; phylum Planctomycetota; class PUPC01; order JABMSA01; family JAUWKK01; genus JAUWKK01. The sequence continues at coordinate 5,467 of JAUWKK010000031.1, forward strand.
CCGATGCATACGCAATTAAACAGATTATCCGCCACGCGGCGATCAGCAATGACAAGATGTTCCGAGGAGTGCTGGTAACGGATCCGCAGGGCAAAGAACTTGCAGGCAAATGGCCCGCCCAATGCAGGGGCGGGCAAGCGCCACAAGTGCCGGATGACGCAGAGGTCATCTCCGAGAAAGTAGGCTCACGCCATCGGGTGTTTTCTCTGCCGGCGACCGGAGAACGGGTCCACGAGTTCCGTTCCAACGTCGATAGCCCGGAGCGCACGGTGGCCGCGGTAACAACGTGGTATGCGATGCCGGGCACGTGGTCGCTGCTTCGCGGCGCATTGGCGTATTCACGATTGCCGCTCGGGTTGCTTGCCGTGGTGCTGGTCGTTGGGAACTACCTGGTCTCCAAGTGGCTGCACCCGATTCAACAGCTTCGCACGCGTTCGCGCGAGGTCAGTCAATCCGAGAAATGGGAAACTCTCGAGTTCACCGGCAAGGGCGACGCAGCGGAGATCGCGAAGAGCTGGGATGCAATGGTTGCCCGGTTTGATGGTCTCTATGACGAACTCGGCGGCATCAACAGGAAACTCGAGGTTTCCAACAAGGTCATCGCGTTCGAGCAAAGGCGCACCGAATCGATCATCGATGCGCTGTCCCTCGGCGTGATCGTGCTGGACGCCCATAATAATGTCTGCCTGCTCAATCGTGAGGCGGAAGCGCTCCTGAAGGTGAAGCGAGCCGACGTCATGGGCAAGGGGACCGCCGAGCTGACCGATCACGCGGATATGACAGCCTTCCTCGCCGATTGCCGCTGCGGCACTAACAAGCACTCGAGGCGCACCACAGAACTGAAGTTCGAGTTGCAGGATGGCCCGGACCGCACCGTCAAGGTGGTCACCACACCGCTGAAGACCGGCTCGGACGAGACGACCGGCACGCTGGTGGCGATCAGCGACATCACACAACTCAAGCTCGAGCAGCAGGCGCGTCAGGACTTCGTCGCGAGCGTGAGCCACGAACTGCGCGCTCCGCTCGCCGCGATCAAGGGTTACGTCGAGATGCTCATTGACGACGAAGCCAATTCACCCGAGTTGCGGCGCGAATTCTTCAATACGATAAACAGCGAATGCGACCGGCTGGCGCGTCTCGTCGACAATATGATCGACATCTCGAAGATCGAGATCGGCGGAATGGTGCTCAATCGCTCGCTCGTGAAGACGCGGAGGCTTCTGCAAGACGCCGCGAGCTCGGTCGCGGCACAGGCCAAGGCGAAGGACATCACCCTGCAGGCTCGCATCCCCGAAGATATCCCGGATATCGACGCCGACAAGGAGATGTTCCGCGTCGCCGTGATGAACCTGCTCGGCAACGCACTGAAATATACGAACCCGGGCGGGAGCATCGTGCTCATCGGGGAGCGGGTGGGCAACGAGTTGCGCATCAACGTGGCCGACACCGGCTGGGGCATCCCCCAGGAAGAGCAATCCAAGATATTCCAGAAGTTCTACCGCGGCAAGCAGGCCGCGTCTTACAAGGTTACCGGCAACGGCCTGGGCCTCGCACTGACCAGGGAGATCGCAACGCTGCACGGCGGCGGCATCTCCGTCGAAAGCGAGGTCGGCAAGGGCAGCAAGTTTACCATTACGTTACCTGTTTCATGAGGCAGATCGCGGAGGCAGTAAATGAACGACGAGAAGCCATTAGTGCTGAGCATAGACGATGATCCGGCGATAGGCCGCGTCGTCCAGTTGAAGCTCCAACTCAGCGGGTTCCGCGTTGAGCGGGCTATGACCGCCGACGAAGCAATGGAGAATATCCAAATGCTGCGTCCGGATGTCATAATAACTGACGTGAGAATGCCGGGAATGAGCGGCATCGAGTTCTGCCGGGCCTGCGAGCAGTTCAGGGACGAATGGGAGTTCATCATCATTGTGCTCACGTCGCAACTCAACGAAGCCGATCAGGCATACGTCGAGAGCGACCCGCGGCGCAGGTTCGTGCAGAAGCCGTTCAGCCCGAGGAAACTCGTTGAAGTCGTCAAGGAATGTCGAGAGCAGTTGGCCCTTCAGCCTGCATAAAGAAGTATCCAGTAAACAGTGACCTGTGGCCAGTGGAAGAGAAGAAGTATCAGTGGCCTATCTTACTGATTACTGATTACTGATAACTGCTTACTGTTTACTACTTAAGGGTGTAGCAGGTCTTTTGCTCTGGGTAGACATGCCGTAGGCACGCAGGCACGTCAGTAAGGAGACAGTTGAAAGTAGAGCAGTAGAGGGAGAAGAAGACTCTTCTCACCTGTCAACTTTCTCCTGCTCAACTCTCCGATTGAAGCGAAGCTTGGACGTGTACAACGGCGAACCTAGTCAAAGGTAGTGAACTGTGGACTATATGCGTGGCAATCTGGCCCTGGGCGTCGAACGCGAGCAGTTGGCCGAACTGATCGACCGGACCTGCATGCGCTATTCAGCATGCATGCTGCTATTCAATGCCGACGGCACCATCCTGCTTGACCTGCCCGATCACGACACAAAGTGCGCCAATATGCGGCTCTGCGGCCGTAAGGCCGGTGCACTGGCAGCCTGCACGCGGCTGCGCTCTTCGCTCATCAGGAACGCCCTCGGCACGTGCAAGACTTCAATCACCAGATGCTCGTGCGGCGGTACGATCGTGGCCAAGCCGATCATCGCTTCTTCGGCCGTCTTCGGCGGGTTGCTCGTCTGTTTACCCCCTGATTCAGTAAGCAGTAATCAGTTAGCAGTGAAGAATGATGATACTGATCACTGGCCACTGGATACTGATCACTGGCCACTGAATACTGATAGCTGGCTCCATTCGTTCATCGATACTCTCACCGCCATGATCGCACAGAATAGCTTCAAGGACATCGAGACCGAAAGCCTCTCGAACGAGCTCTCAGTCAGATACGAAGAGCTCTCGCTCCTGTACGAGATCGCGGAGAAGCTCCCACTCCAGACGCACCCCGGCGCGGTGATCGACTTCCTGATCGACCAGGCATGGATGGTCATAGAAGCCGCGTGCATCTTCTGGGTTGGCCAGGATTCTTCGCCGGACAAGCTCTTCTGGCCCAAAGATCACGAGCCGGACGCAATCAGTAAGGAGACAGTTGAAAGTAGAGCAGTAGAAAGAGAAGAAGGATCTTCTCTCCTGCTCAACTCTCTCCTGATCAACTCTCCAATTTCTCCTGCTCAACTGTCTCCTGCTCAACTCTCCAATTTCTCCTGCTCAACTGTCCAACAGGCAGCCATTCCCATGGCACATCGAACTGCCCGAGAGCTCCAGCCTGTCGCCGTTAACAATTTGTGCGACGACGTAGACCTGATACCATTCGCCGATGATTTCGGCTCCGTGCTTGCTGTCCCGGTTGCCATCGGTGATGACTACTACGGAACGCTCTGCGTATTCAATCCGGTTGGCATCGAAGTGAGTAGTGATGCGGCAATGCTGATGACATCGCTCGCCCGAAAGGCCGCTGCCGTCATACGCAACGCCAAGCTCTACAGCCAGCTCAACGCGCTCTTCCTGAATACGGTGAAGACCCTCGTCTTCGTCATAGAAGGCAAAGACGCCTACACGCGCGGGCATTCCGAGCGCGTCAAGACGTTCTCGCTGATGCTTGCGGAAAGGCTCCAACTCTCGCCGGAAGCACGCAATCGCCTCAACTGGTCGGCCTTGCTCCACGACATCGGCAAGATTAACATCCCCGAAGCCATTCTCAAGAAGCCAGGTCGCCTCACGGATGCCGAATGGCTCGTCATCAAGAAACACCCGACATACGGGGTAGAGCTGCTGCGGCCCATCGAGCAATTGGCCGACTCGCTCCCCGAGATCGAACATCATCATGAACGCCTGGACGGCACCGGCTATCCCTGCGGTCTGAAGGGCGAGGATATCCCGCTCGGCGCCCGCATCATCGCAGTCGCAGACACTTTCGACGCACTCACAAGCGACCGGTGCTATCGGCCGCGGTTCGACCCCGAACAGGCCCTCGGCATACTCCGCGAGGTCGCGGGGACACAGCTCGACGCCGATATCGTCAACGCTCTGCTGGGCGACCCCGATGCGTTCACCAAATGCTGCCAGCCGCAGTCCACGGCGAAGCCGCCTGAAGAGGAGACGGCCAAGCCGCCTGAAGAGGAGTTCGCCGAAGAGCTACTCGTCCCCGCACCGGTCTGACCCGCCTGCCCGGGGGCGGGCATGAAGAACAGGCTACCGGCTTCCGGCCCCAGGCCTCAGTACGTGAAGTCTGAAGCCTGAAGAAGGAAGCAAGGCCTGATATGCCGGACTTTCTGGAAAAAAGCCGATGGGCTTCGACGCCCGCGGCAGCCGTAGTCATTGCACTGTATCTCGGTGCCAAGTCTGCGGTATGCCACTGGACAGGCGATGATATCGCCGTGGCCGACGCACTCGTGCTGCTGCCGCTGGCTATCATCGCATACAGGAGCGGCATGCTCTTCGGAGCCACATTTGCCGTGATGGTGCCGATCGTCGATACCGTGACGATTTGCCTCGCGGCCGATATGCCCATGCAGCAGGTATACAGCGGGCTTCTGCGGAACCTCGCTGTCTGTCAGGCGGTCGTCCTGATTGTTGGAGCGGCCGCCGGACGCGAAAAAGGCGCAAGGCTCGAGGGCACCGCCAAGGCTGACGAGTACCGGCGGAAACTCTACATGCTCGACAAGCAGAAGTCAATGGAACTGGAAGGCGCCCACACAAGCTCGCAGAAGCACCAGCGAGAGGTCGATCACTATTCATCGCTCTTGCTCCTGCTGCACGAAGCGGCGGAGAAGCTGTCGGCTCACCTCGAGATCCATGAACTGGTGGATACGCTCTTCACCGTGCTCGACCAGAGCTTCCGAGCGTCTCGAGCGACGTTTTACATCGCTGACCCCGACGGCGATTCGTTCCGTCTCGTGAAGTACTACCGAAATCCACAGCACGATAATCCGCTGGGCTCGCTCGAGCCGCCGCCGCGGGTGATATCTTCGACGGATACATTCCTGCTGCACCTGGCCAAGCTCAGCGGCGCCGTATATGTGCCCCGCGAAGATCTATTGGAAGCCGCCCGAAGCCACGCGCCGGGCGGGATGTGGCACATCGACCCCAGGCACGACTCGATGGCCGCGGATATGGACGCATGCAACGCATCGCAGATCGATTCGCTCCTGAGCTGCGTCCTCCACGACAAGGACCAGATAGTCGGGCTCGTCAACATCCACGCGATGAAGATCAACGGCGACTTCGACCTCCGTCGCGACGTCGAACTGCTCTCGATGATCTCCAACATCGCCAGCATTGCGCTCTCAAACGCCAAACTCTTCAGCCAGATACAATACATGGCCGAGCGTGACAGCCTCACCGGCGTATACAACCGGCGCTACTTCTTCGAACATATCGCCAATGCCATGCAAGCCGTCAGGGGCGGAAACGCCGTCGCTTTCGGACTGTCAAGCGACGACGCCGTGCCTGCCGTGGGGCAGCGAAAAGACAGCCTGCCAATTGATCAGCAGCCTGGAAAGGCGATCAGTAAGGAGACAGTTGAAAGTAGAGCAGTAGAGGGAGAAGAAGGCTCTTCTCACCTGTCAACTTTCTCCTGCTCAACTCTCCAACAGGCCGCTCCACCTCAACTCGCAGTGATCATGTGCGACCTCGACCACTTCAAGCAAGTCAACGATACCTACGGCCACCAGGCTGGCGATGAGGTGCTCAGACAGTTAGTCAGCAGATGCGCCGGGCAAATAGGTGAACGCGACTTGCTGGCTCGCTACGGCGGTGAGGAATTCATCGCCCTCCTGCCCGACGCCGACATCATGCAGGCCTGCAGCACGGCCGAGCACATCCGCCGGGCCGTGGCCGAGCAGCCTTTCAAATGCGAACCCGCCCAGGCGGGCAGGCACGGCACCATTCCGGTCACCATCAGCCTCGGTGTTGCCGCCGCTCCGCTGCACGGTCAGACCGTCACGGAACTGCTCCGCGAGGCCGACGATGCCCTGTACAGTGCCAAGGAATCAGGGCGCAACCGCGTCGTCAGAGCTGATGAAGCGGCATTTGCCGCTGTGGAGGCTTCCTATCATTAAGATCGAAGAAGTACGACAGGGAACCGTAATGGTGCTCAAGCCCGACGCCGCGCTTGTGGAGGACGATACCAAACGCTTTCGCAAGGCCGTCGAGGAGCATTACGCGAGCGGCAATCTTCGCGTGGTGATCGATCTGGCCGATGTGCCGTTCATCGACAGCGAGGGTCTGGAAGTACTGCTCGACCTTGCCGAGCACGCTCATGTCGGAGGCGGAGGCCTTCGTATCGCCTGCATCTGCGACATCAGCCGCGATATCCTCGTCGCCACAAGAATAGGAAGCCGCATTCAGGTTTATGCCGACGTCTCCGAGGCGCGCAAGAGTCTCATGTAGAGAGGAGATGATCGCTGCGACGCAGCGGGGGCATATAGGCTGGGGCTTCAGCCCCAGTTTGCGACCGGAAAAAATGAACCGCCCTGAAGGGGCGCAGCCGTGCCCATTCAGGGCACGTCCATAATATCGTGTGATTCCTGGGGGCTGAAGCCCCAGGCTATATCACTTGGCCGCTACGCGGCCTTTCAGGGTAGACACGTGAAGTGAAACTTGCAGGAACGATCATGACTTTCACTACTGTCGGCAAACTGGGCAGGCTCCTCATCGAAGCGGAGAAGATCGATGAGGAGCAACTCGAATCCGCTCTCGCCAGACAGCAGGAGACGGGCTCGCGCCTCGGCCAGACGCTGGTGGACATGGGCCTTGTGACCGAGAAGGACATCGTCGAGATGCTCGCCGCGCAGCTCGGCGTGCCGCACGTCTGGCTGCGCAAGGGGCTGGTTGACCCGAAGGTCGTGCACCTGATCCCCAGAGAGAAGGCCGAGAACTACAAGGTCATTGCGATGTTCAGAGTGCGCAGCGAGCTCACCGTCGCAATGGCCGACCCGCAGTCGCTGTTCGTCATCGACGAGCTCAGCAGGCTTACGGGATGCACGATACTGCCCGTCGTCTGCCGAGCCGAAGAGATCTCGCACTTCGTCAACGAGTACTACGACAAGACCGTGGGTGTCGATGAACTGCTCTCGTCGATCGACCGGACGGACGTGGAGCTGCTCGAGGACGCGCCCCTGATCAGTTTCTCGGAACTGGAGGAGATGGCCGAGGGCAGCCCGATCATCAACATCGTGAACGTCATCATCCTCAATGCCATCAAAGAGGAAGCGAGCGACATACACATCGATCCCGACAGCAAGATAATGCGCGTGCGCTATCGCGTCGACGGCGTCCTGCGAGAGGTGATGACTAACCGTATGGACCTCCACGCACCGGTCGTCTCGCGTGTGAAGGTGATGGCAAACCTGGATATCGGCGAACGCCGCCGCCCGCAGGAAGGCCGCATCCACGTGGCGGCAGAGGGCCGTGAGATCGACCTGCGCGTCTCATCGCTGCCGACCGTGCTCGGCGAAAAGATAGTAATGCGCATCCTCGATCAGTCACAGGCTGTGACGCATCTCGAGAACCTCGGATTCTCGGGGCTGACGCTCGACACATTACAAAACATGCTCGCTCAGCCGTTCGGACTCATACTCGCGACCGGACCCACCGGCTCGGGCAAGACGACAACGCTCTACTCTGCCCTCTCGATGATCTCGACGGTCCAGAAGAATATCATCACCATTGAAGACCCGGTCGAATACCAAATGGAACTGATCAACCAGATCCAGGTCAATGAGAAGATGAACCTGAGCTTTGCGAATGTGCTGCGGCACACTCTGCGTCAGGACCCCGACGTGATAATGGTCGGCGAGATCCGCGACCGTGAGACGGCGGAGATCGCGATCCAGGCGGCGCTTACCGGGCACCTGGTGATCTCGACGCTGCACACGAATGATTCTGCCGGCACCGTGACGCGACTGTCCGACATGGGCATCGACAACTACCTGATTGCATCGGCGCTGCAAGGGGTTATCGCCCAGCGCCTGGTCAGGCGCATATGTTCACAATGCAAGACGGTGTTCATACCGCCGGCCGAACTGCTCGAGGAAGTCGGCTGGCCCCCGCGCGCGGGCGTGACTATGTCTACCCGAGCAGGCGGCGATATATGGTACGCCTCCGGGTACAAGGGCCCGCCGGGCCTCGATGAGATTATGGCGCTGGGCGC
>JAUWKK010000074.1 GCA_030614245.1 Planctomycetota bacterium
CGCAGCGAAAAGACGGGGCCTCTCCAGGACGTGCCGGACGCTGACGGCAGGGTGGCACGTTCAAGCAAAGCTTGGACGTGCGCCGAACACGGCCAACGCAAGGCCGTTGACCGTGGCACCCCGAGCATCAAACACATACTCACGCGCGCGTCGCATAAGATACCCCATTAGTTGGGGTCATGTCCTCTTCAGCGGAGACGGCTTCGAGGCTTCCCTGCCGCTTGAGCGCACGTCTCACTTGCCCGCTCCCACCCTCACCTTCAGCAGCGTCCATATCAGCCCGAAGGCTTCCGACGAATTGATCTTCGACTGGCCCGCCCGCCTCTCGACGAAGATTATCGGCGTCTCGCCGATACGCCAGCCGGCGCGCCGGCAGTGGAACAATATCTCCTCCTGGAACGAGTAGCCCTGCGACCGGACGGCGTCGAGGTCGAGCATCTTCAGTTTCTCGACACTGTAGCACTTGAACGCCCCGGAACAGTCCGCGAGCTTCAGTCCGAGCACGATGCGGACCCAGAGGTTGGCGGCGCGGCTCATCAGCTTGCGGTGCCACGGCCATCCGACTGTGCCGCCGCCGGGCACGTATCGCGAGCCCTGCATCAGATCGTGCTCGGCCATCCCGGCGATAAGGTCGGGGATGTATCTCGGGTCGTGCGAGAAATCCGCGTCCATCGTCAGGGCGTAGTCGTAGCCGTCTTCGATGGCCCTGCGCAGGCCCGCGATCTCGGCCGAGCCGAGCCCGAGCTTGCCGGGCCGGTGGATGACCTTCACGCGGCCCGTCTTCTCGGCCAGTTCATCGGCGATGCGGCCGGTGCCGTCGGGCGAATTATCATCGACAACCAGCACGTCGAGCGGCGGCTCGATCGCCAGTATCTGCTCGGCCAGCGGTGGCAGGTTCTCGGCCTCGTTATAAGTCGCAACAATCACCAGTACGCGAGCCATTGGCGTCCCCTTTCGCACCACAGTATACCTCCCGGCCCGCACAGCCTCAAGGTGGATGCCGAACGCACAATCCGGTTGCGTTGTTCGGTGCCTTGTGACTGTACATATGGTTATGCCGCCCTTACAGGGCTTAAGAGGGGGCCGCGGCTCTTACCCCACGGCGTTGCCGTGGGCTATTCTACTTCGCCCCTGACGGGGCTCAAGACGCCGCCGGGTGCCACGGTCAACCGTCCTCGGTTGGCCGTGCTGGCCTGCCTACGGCATGGCTCGTCTGCTATGGGCGCCTGGAGCCGTCACGTCCACCTTACCCCATGGCGTTGCCGTGTATGTTTAGCGGGATGCGAAATGCTGATTGCAGGGCGTGCCACAGCCCCAACGCGGCGGAGGGCTGTAGCCGGGGGCGAGGCTTCCGAGCCCCCGGTTGGATGCATTAACATGACCCAGTCAGGGGCGCAGGAACGGCGCGAATCGGCAGGCTGGAAAGCCTGCCCCACGTAAAGCAGGCATCGCCTCCTCGCTGCGAAGCAGCGGAGGCATATAGGCTGGGGCTTCAGCCCCAGTAAAGGAGCGAAGCAAAACGAGCCGCCCTGAAGGGGCGCAGGGCTAAACACATACGAGGAGCGCCCGCAACATCCCACGGTCCCAACGGCACAACGCAACCGGCTCCCGAACGCACGATCAGATGAACGCGGATGAGAAAATCATTGACCGACGCATCGAGGCCCGTTATATTTCCCGGGTAAGTGGAGCTTTACGCACCCGAACAGCCGGCAAGGAGCACCCATGCAATTCGACAGCATATTCAGAGCAGATGAACCCGCAGTGGCCGTCCGTGCCGTCCACCTCGATCTCAAAGGTACGCCTCCAACGGCTGAACGGCTGCTGCGGCTGCTCGATGTCTTCGCCGCCGCACGGTACAACGCAGTCCTCGTCGAATGGGAGGATATGTTCCCGTGGACGGTCGACGAGCACTTCCGCAACGAGACGGCCTACACGCGATCCGAAGTCGAGCGATTCCACGCGGCCGCTGCCGGCCTCGGCATCGAGATCATCCCGCTGGTGCAGTGCCTGGGCCACATGGAAACTCCGCTCAGCACCGCCGGCTACGAGCACCTTCGCGAGCTTCCACACAGGGCAGACGTGCTCAATCCGCTCGCACCCGGCGCGCGAGAGCTCGTCGAAAAAATGGTCGAGGAAGTGCTAGCGCTCACTCCGAACGTGCGCCGTTTTCACCTCGGCGGCGACGAAGCCTGGAGCTTCGGCTCGCATCCCGACACTAAAGCCTGGCTCGAGCGGCATTCGAGGGGCGAGCTCTACCTGCACCACGTCGGGCCGATCATCGACAAGCTGAGCGCGCGCGGCATCCGAACGATGCTCTGGCACGATATGATGCGCGACTGGGACGCCGATGCACTTCGGCGGCTCGGAGCCAAGGCCGACCTCGTCGTCTGGGGCTACAACGGCCGGCCGGGCGTGCCGGGCGAGCCGCACTACGGCCGAGAGGTGATCGAGCGCTTCCAGGAGAGCGGTATCACTATGTGGGGTGGCACGGCCTACAAGGGGGCCTCCGGCCACAACGTCGATCTGCCCGACATCGGCCTGCACCAAGACAATGCCCTGGGCCACGTCGAGATCGCCGCCGAGTTCGGATTCGCAGGAATCATCGCCACCGCGTGGAGCCGATGCTGCACGCACCGCGTCCAGTGCGAGCCGATAGACGCGTGCCTTGATTCGATGGTCAACGTCGCGGTCATCCTGCACGACGGGGCGCCGCCCGCGGGCGGCATCGAGGCCTGCCTCGCCGCGCTGGATTCGATCGGCGAGCGCGAAAGCTTCGATGCGTGTAAAGCGGCAATGCAAAAGCTGACCGATGCCCGCAAAGCCGCCTGGAAAGCGATAGCGCAGCTTCGCGAGCAGATCGCGATGGCCTCAGCCGAAGAACGCCGCCGGGCCGGCGGTGTCGAAATCTCCGACCTCGCCACACTCGATGGCCACATAGCCGCCGCCCGGTCCGCCGCCGATGATGCCCGCAAAGCCCTCGGCGGACTCATGCAGTCGCTGTGGGTCGAACGCTATCTTGCGGAACGCATCGAGCCGCTGACGGATGAACGGCAACTGCTCGCCCCCCGCGTGCGGGAACTCGATCCTGACGGATATGCTGCGGAATTCTGAGGGAAGCGCTGCCCCTCACAACCACGCCGTCTTCCCCTGCTGCTTGAGCTTGTCCCCCAGTTCGCGCACCTTGCCCGCCTGGCTGCGGTGGCATACCAGGGTGGCGTCGGGGGTCTGGATTATCACGAGGTCTTCCACGCCGATCGCCCCGATCATGTGGCCGGGCCCGGCGTGGATCAGGCAGTTCTTCGCCCCAATGAGCTCGGCTTCGCCCGTGATCGTATTCCCGTCGGAGTCGGCTTCGTGATACTTGGCCACCGCCGGCCACGTGCCGACGTCGTCCCAGTCGAAATCGGCCTCGACCACCTCGACGGCGGCGGCCCTCTCCATCACCCCGTAGTCGATAGTCTGGCCGGCCAGCGGCTCGTACTGCTCGGCGAACGTCTCGTATTGGCCGTCGGTGCCGATGGCGGCGCTCATCGCGCCGAGCGCCCGGCGGAGCGCCGGCATGTACTGCCCGATGGCGTCGAGGATCGTCCGAACCGTCCAGACGAACATCCCGCTGTTCCAGTAATATTCGCCGGAATCGATAAATGCTTTCGCAGTTGCGGGGTCGGGCTTTTCTTTGAATTCGGCAACGCGATAGACCGGTGCGGCGTTCCCGGGGGAAGTCCGCCCGCCGCGGTGGATATAGCCGAACTCGGGCGACGGCCCGGCAGGCCTGATGCCGAATACTACCAGCGGCTTGCGTTCGACGGCCACCCGCTCGGCGACCTTCACGCAGCCGATGAACCTGTCGATGGGCGCGATGACATGATCGGCGGAGAGCACTATCATCGCGGCGTCGGGCGCTTTCTTCCTGATGAAGATAGCCCCCAGGCCGATGCATGTTGCCGAGCCGCGCGCGCAGGGCTCGGCGATTATGTTCTCGGGCGGAAGCTTAGGGAGCTGGTTGCGTAGCACATCGATCTGGACGGTATTGGTGATGACCAGCGTTCGTTCGGGCGGCACGGCGCCGCTGATGCGCTCGACGGCCATCTGCACGAGTGTATCGCTGCCGGTCAGGGCAAGGCATTGCTTGGGCATGGTCTTGCGGCTCATCGGCCACAGCCGCGTGCCCGTCCCACCCGCCATTATCAACGCATAGAGCATAGCTGTCTCCCCGGCGCCTCTACTGTACAACCAGCTCGACGAGGCTGACTTCCTCGCTTCTGAACGTGCGCACCGCCCCGCCGTCGAGACGCAGGCTTACGCCTTCCACAAGGTCAACTTCCACCACCACACCCTCGAACTTCCTGCCGTCCGCAGAGAGCTTGATCCTCTGGCCGAGCGTGGACGCCAGCGGCCGCCAGGCGGCATTGAGCGCGTCTACATCACCAGCCCGGACGTAATGGTACCAGCCGTCGAGCCGCCCGAGCAGGCAGCGGGCGAATTCGACGGCTGAGACCTCGCGTCCCAGTTCGGCCCGGAGCGAAGTAGCGGCGGTTCGCACCTCGGCGGGCAGCCTCTCGGCCGGAACATTCACATTCACACCGATCCCAAGCACGTAAAGGCCCGGCGACGCCGACTGCGTTTCCACGAGCACTCCGGCCGCCTTCCGGCCCTCGATGATGACGTCGTTGGGCCAACGGATGCGAGCTTCGAGCCGGGTCGTCTCGCGGACAGCTTCCGCCACGGCCACAGCGGCGGCCATGGTGAGCATAGACTGCCGCGCGGGGCGAAGCGCACGAAGAACAACCGACATCCACAGCCCTCCCTCCGGCGACGCCCACGCCTGCCCGCGCCTGCCCCGGCCGGCGCTCTGCCGCAGCGCGACTATCACCAGGCCGTCGTTCTCGCGCACATCGGCTCCCTCAGAATCAACGGCGCGGATTATCCGCCAGGCTTCGTCATTCGTGGACGTCAGCTCGTCCTCGACGATCACGTGCCGGCCGATCAGGTTCGTGTCGAGGTCGCACGATATCTCCTCGGCTGCGAGGCCGCCGGGCACGCCGACGAGCCGCACGCCCGCGCTCGGGTCGCGCTCGATCTCATAGCCCCTGCCGGTCAATCGGCGCAGCTCGCGATCGAGCAGGTTCAACGACAGCCGGTGCGCGCGGGCGAGTGCATTCGCATCGAGCCATTGCCCGCGGCGGCGTCTGAGCTGGCCCAGCAACAGCAGGTTGACCGATCGAGCGCGGCCGATCATCTCCAAGCTGCTCCCGATACTAATGTAACGGAAAACGAAACTGCACGTATCAGTCCGATGCCTCGATATCGAGTGAGATGTCCAACGCCGGGGCTGAATGCGTTATCGCCCCGAGCGAAATCCAGTCGACATCATGCTTCGCGTATTCCAGCAGGTTCTGCCGGTTGATGCCGCCGGAGACCTCGACGATCACCCTACTGCCGCGCTTCTTCGCGGCGCCCCGGACCATCTCGATGCCTCGGCTGAGCTCCTCACCGTTCATGTTGTCGAGCATTACCACGTCGGCTCCGCCCTCGACGGCGTCGAGAGCATGGGCGAGATCGTGTACCTCGACCTCGATCTGCACTCCGGCCGGGATGCCGTCGCGTGCAGCGGTGATGGCCTCCCGCAGCGAACGTTTGCTGATCTCCTGGTGATTCTCCTTGATGAGCACCATGTCGTAGAGTCCGACGCGGTGGTTCTTGGCGCCGCCGCACCGTGCGGCGTATTTCTCGAGGTGGCGCCAGCCGGGCGTCGTCTTGCGCGTGTCGAGTATCTTCACGTTCGTGCCCGCTGCGAGGTCGACACACGAGCGCGCGTAGCTCGCAATGCCGGAGAGCCGCTGGAGGAAGTTGAGAGCGACACGTGCGCCCGAGAGCAGTGCCCTCGCCCGGCATTCGACCGACGCCAGCACCTGGGCGGCCTCCACGCGGTCGCCGTCCCCGACGAAGAACTCGAACTCTGCCGACGTGTCGAGCTTCTGGAAGAGCCATTCGAGCATGAACAGCCCGGCCACGACGCCCTTTTCGTGGGCGACAAAAGTGCCGCGCGCGAGCCGCTTGACCGAGACGACGGCCTCGGTAGTGATGTCGCCCGGCCCGATATCCTCCGCCAGTGCCTGAACGATTAGATGGTCGTACTTTGAAGCGTCCGGTGTTTCGATCATCCCTTGCCTTTCAATTTGATTGACGTATCCTCGCGTCGGCTCAACGCTTCGCCCGCCAGTGTGCTATTGCCGCCGCGAGAGCCGCAGCCGCCAGCCACGGGGCGAGGTCGAGTGACGGCGCAACATTTGCGGGAGCCTCGCCGAGCGCCTCCGGCGAGAACGCGACAGCTTCGCCTGCCAGCGTGCTCTCACGTTCATCGAGCAGATTGGCTGCATCGGGCGAGCCGCGATCGCAGCTCCATCCCGCTTGCGACGAATCGCGGGCCAGGCCGACAACATTCGCCCAGAACACCGCGAACGACCAGCGCAGCGGCCAGTTCGTCGTAGCCGACGCGAAATCGAACCCCACATAGATTACCAGGGAATCGTCGGAAGTCAACGATCCAATCAGGTCGCCCGCCGAAGAGCTCACCGCCGGACGAAGGCCCGCGGCCTCTACCGGCCTGGCGGAAATCACCGTGACACCGGAGAAATCCAGCGAATCGACCAGCGGAGAATCCCTGCGCGCGATCAGCGCCCCCGCGGCCGTCTCCGCTCCAACACGCAGCGGCCCGACGTCCCGTTCGGGAGCGATCAGCACCACGTGGCCCGGCGGCAATTCCCCGGGGCTGACGCTGTAGAAGACACGCAGGTCGAAATCGCCGAAGCCTGTGGCCGCTTCCTCGAGCCGAGTGACGGCGACATCATCCATTGCATCGAACGCGCGGCGAAGCGGCTCGCATTCGGGGCCGATCAGCGCGACTTTCAGCGTGCGCCGGGGCCGCAGAAGCGCTACGACCCGGTTGTCGGTTTCGAGCGCATCGGGAGCCTCGAGCGTGACAGTCAGCGTCTTCGGCTCCGGCAAGCGCAGCTTCCAGACGATACCCGTGCGGCCGTTCGCGGCCAGTTGTACGTTCCGCTTCCGGGCGGGGCCGTCGTCCTGCTTCAGGGCGACACTGGCGTCGCGCCGCCCGCCGCTGTTTGCGATGGCCGTGTAGACGTCGCTGCCGTCGACATCGAAGGCCACTATGGCTGCGTTATCAATAGCTTCGCCGACGCTGACTACTGAGACGTTCCCCGGCAGTACGCCGCCCAGTGCAGCAGGATCGTCGGTGAAGATGATGCATCGCGCCGCCTCACCCGGAGCCATGTGCCCTAATGCGACGGGCAGCGAGCGGGCGATATCGGCCGGTAACAGGCCGGGCCGCAGCAGCCGCACGGCTCGGCGGGCGGCGTCAGGCTTTTGCCTCACGAGAGATGCGGCGGACTCCTTCGGCCATGGAACGAGGGTGATTCGATCTTGCGTCCTCAACTGCCCGAACGCGCGATCTAGCTCGTCCTGGAGTCTCCGCCAGCGAGTGGAACCGTCGGCGGTTCGTGCGCGCATGCTTGCGGACAGATCGACGATGAAGAGGAGATGCCGGCCGGCGCCGGTCTCGTGCAGGAGCATCGGCCCGACGGCGGCGAGCACGGCAAGCATGGCGAATGCCGCCGCGAGCAGCAGGGGCAGATCCATTGCCCTTCGGCGCCTGTGGCCGGTCTCTGCAATCCGCTCGCGCAGCCGCTCCCAGAGCACCATGCTCGGCACGGTGATCTCCTGCCGCCGCGCGCGCCACAATGCTATCAGCACGGCCAGCGGCACCGCTGCCAGGCCGATCCACGCGTATGGATGCAGGAAGATCATCGCACTAGCCCGCCAACCCGCAAGTATTTCAGCATCAGTTCCTCGAACGGCGTATCGGTCGCCGCCGAGAAGAACCGAATCCCATGCGCGCCGCAGAACGCGCGCCATTCTTCGCGGAATTCACCGACTATCTTCAGGTAAATCTCGAGCTCCTCGCCTTGGAACCAGACTTCGCGGCGGCTGCCGCTCTCCGCGTCGCGCAGCCGCAATCGGCCGCCGAACGGCGGATGAACTTCGTCGGGGTGCAGCACGTGGAAGATGCAGATATCGAAGCCGCGCGACGCTAGCAGCCGGAGTGCGCGGCGGCTCTGAGTCGTGTCGAGCAAATCCGACACCACTATCACGAGACAGCGGCGTGGATTGGCTTCGTAGAAATCGCGCAGCGTCTGCTCGATGGCCGTCGGGCCGGACGCTTCGAGCCGTTCGAGGTATTCCATCACCTGCGGGAGGTGGCGCGGATCGGCGACCCAGCGCGTCGGTCCAGCCATATGCTCGGCGAACCCCGAGACGCGGACTTCGTTGCGGGCGATCAGCCCGAGGTACGCCATAGCCAGCGCAAAACGGCGGGCGTAGTCGAACTTGCTCGGGGCGCCGTAGTCCATCGACGCGCTCGCATCGACGAGCACGCAGAGCTGAAGCTGCTCCTCGCGGGCGAATTCCTTTACGAATAGCCGGTCGGTCCGCCCGAGGACGCTCCAGTCTATGTTGCGGAAGTCGTCGCCGGGCGCGTATTCTCTGAAGTCACGGAACTCGATCCGACCGCCCCGCTGGTCGCCGATCCGCGTGCCCTCGCCTCGTCCGATCAGCGAACGGCGGAAGATCACCTCGAGGTGCCGCAGTTTGCGGAGGAACTCGTCATCGAACAGATTGCCGGGCATTGGGACTTCTTCCAGTCACAGGTCGGTCGATTATGAGAGGCTCCACCGGAGCCTTTCCCTCCCCCACAATTACAAACGTTCACAACGTCATCTGCGTTCACGGTCGGGTGGCTTCTTCGGCGGCAAGATTGACGCGCCGTGCGATCGCCCGGCCGATCAGTTCGGCTATGACGTGCGCCACTACTCCAGTGATTATGCCTGCGAAGATGTCGAGAAACCAGGGGACGCCCAGGTAGAGTGTGGAGAATATGATCGCCGCCGATGAGAGCGAAGTCAGTATGCCGATCCGGCGGTTCCCGCTTCGGACGGCCACCAGCGCGAGCGTACCCGCCAGCGAAGTATGGAAGCTCGGGAAGCAGTTGTCCAAGCCGCTCATCGGCCGGAACAGTGGCATTATTGCAGGGTGCAGATCGTCGAGCAGCAGCGCCACCTGCGGGGTGAAATCGTGGCACTCCCTCACCGGGAAGAAGAAGTAGAACGGCAGCACGAATAGATAATTGAGAGCGTATCCCAGCAGCAGGATGAGCAGCATAGTCTTGAGGCGGAAAAAGTCCAGCAGCAGCATCAGAATGATCACCAGGCACGGGAAGAGCACGACGTAGGCGTAGCCCATGAACCACGTGAAAGGTTGCCATCTCAGCGCCTGGAGTTCGGCCACGGCGTCGCCCTCGATCCCGTGGATGACCGCGGTGTAGTCATCGCCGCGGGGCTCGATCACGTGTTCCGTGGCGCTGTCATCGTAGTGCGTGAGCACGGCATTGGAGATGAGGATCGACATCGCGCAGATGAAATAGATGCGTGGGCGTTTGCGGGTCAGCACCCGTTTGGCCCGGCCCGCAATCACGCCGAGCGGATTCCGATCAGGCGCGCAGAGCCAGACGAACAGCACGATCGTGGCGATGAAGATGAACGTCTCGATTATCTGGGTGATTCTGATGGGTGTCATGCAGCAAAGACGCCCCTGCCGTGGGAACGCAGCCCGGCCGAGCACTTACGCCGACGATTCTACGTATGCGCGCGGCAGAATCAAGGCGGTGCCGCATCAGGAGTCTGTATCCAGATCGTGGGGTATCTTACTGTACCGCAAATGCGAGCGTCAGCGTCCGGTAGGCCCAGGGGAGGCCCCGCCTCTTCGCTGCGGAGCCGCTGAGAGCCGGGGGGCATAAAGGCTGGGGCTTCAGCCCCAG
>JAUWKK010000318.1 GCA_030614245.1 Planctomycetota bacterium
CCACCAAGTAGTACCATCGTGCCCAGGAGCTATCCCGCCTGACGCACTCCGCCACCGCGGCCGCAACACAGACTAGCAGCGCATGGCCCCGCAAGACAGCCGGTACCGGCGCATCGGCCACGGCGACAGCCGCCAACAGCAGCGGCAGAGACAGCACTGCAAGAAGGTGAAGCCCCCATCCCGGCCCGCGGCCGAATGCGAATTGCGGCCAGATGAAGACGAAGAAGAAAAGCTCCGCAGCCATCAGGCAGCGGAACGCGTTGTCGGGCACGGCGAAACTGCGTGTGTTCGCGCGAACCGACAGCAGCTCCGTCAGACATACCAGCAAAGCAGCCCCGCTGACACCGAGAAAGGCAATGCCCACCCACGGGCGTGCCAGGGCCCGTCTTCCGGCTGCCAGCGGAATCCGGTTTGCTTCAGAAGAGTTCATGCGGGGTTTCCTGCGTAGGGGCGGTTCGCGAACCGCCCCTACCCCCCAAACACGTGTCAGGGATACCAGCTATTGTATCCGAATCCGCGGTCGGGGGGCAATGGTTGCTATGCCGGCCTCGGCACTCGAGAGCAGCGGCTTCTGCGGAGGAATGTCGGTATGTCGATGTTCTTCCCGTCATAATAGAAGGCGTCGGGATCGCGTGCGGGGAGTTCTTCGGTCGAACGTTCCGAAGCCTGTTTGTTGGCGGGCAGGTCGTCCTGCGAGAAGCCGGAGCAGATCACGAGCGCCGCGGCCGTCTGCTCTTCACCGTTCTGTGGTCGTGTCGTCACGCCGAGAACGAAATCGCCACGCCACAGGCTGGCGGACAACCTCGAGAAGAGCTCCGTCGCCTGCTCGATCTCGTCCATCGTCGTCCGTTCGGCGACAGAAAGGTGCAGCAGCACGCTGCCGGCGCCCGTCAGCCGCTGTGCGTCGAGCAGCGACGACGAACACGCACTTCGAACCGCTTCGGCTACAGCGCCGGGGCCGTGCTCACATCCGTACCCGAGCGCCGCATAGCCGGATTTCGCCAGGACGCGGCCGACGTCGCCGAGGTCCATGTCGAACGAGCCCGGCTGGACGATCACTCCCGCCAGCGTCGAGACGGCATTCGTCACATGCTCGTTGATCGCCGAGACCGTCGTGTTAAACGTCATTTCTGCCCCATCTTCGGACGGGAGGCAGGTTGGCACCAGCACAACGCAGTCGGCGACCTCGATGGCGAACTCGGCAGCTTTGCGTGCGGCATCTCTTCTGGCTTCGCCTTCGAACGGGAATGGCTCTATCCCGACTATCATAGCGACGGCTCCGGCCTTGTGCAGCCTGCCGGCTATGACCGGCGCGGCGCCGGCCCCCGTGCCGCCTCCGAATGATGCAAGGAGCACGGCAACTTGCCCGCCCGCCACGAGGTTCTCGATTTCCGGGCCGCCGGCATCGGCCGCCTCGACGCCCTTCTCGGCACGCTTCCCCGTGCCGCGGCCGTCAGAGCCTTCGTATCCTATCGGCACAGTCCAATTCAAACCCAGCCGCGACAACGAAGCGTGGTCTGTATCTACAGCCGCGACATCCACGTTGGGCAGCCCCAGCCGGCCTATTCCCGCTGCCAGACGGCCGCCGACGCCGCCCACGCCTATTATTCGAACACGAAGTTCTTCGCGGCCAGTGACGCCGTCGTTCACAGTATCGTCTCCCTCAGGCCTCAGACTTCAGACCTCAGGCTTCAGGTACAAAGACCGAATGGCATCCCTGAAGTCTGAAGCCTGTAGCCTCTTCTTGTGCCGTCAAATGTTTTCCCGCTAAGAGGATATATGCGAGCCGATGCGGAATCAACGGGAAAACAAATGGCACTTGTCGGGGGAGGATATCACCGCATGCCGACGACTGCTGCAAATCGGCCGGTTGTGCCGCCATCGGCCCTGTACGAGAAGAACTCGTCGTTGCGGCAACTCGTGCACAGGCAGCTGGTCTCGATGTTGCACTCGGCAAGGCCGGCATCGAGCAGTTGCAGCCGGATGGCGCCGGGCAGGTCCAGAAACGTCCGCTCATCACGGAGTTCTACGCACTGCCTCATCAGCGGCATGCGCTCATCGATGGCCCGGGAGACCACCGGCCCGACCTCGAAACAGCACACCCCGATCCCCGGCCCGATGCACGCGACCAGATCGGCGGGTGAGCTGCCATACTCGGACTCCATGCACCGGACGGTATTGCCTACAACCCCCGCAACCGTTCCGCGCCATCCGGAGTGCGCGACGCCAATGGCGTTCCTCGCCGGATCTAACACAAGGACCGGCGGGCAGTCCGCCGAGAAGCATATAAGCGTCAGGCCGCGTTCGCCGGTGATCAAAGCATCGGCGTCCTGGAATTCCGTCTCCGTGGCGAATGCGCCGCGCCCACGGTCTTCGCGGCGCACGACGGCTACGAGGTCCCCGTGCGGCTGGCGGGCGACGACGAGACCGGCCGGGTCAATCCACAGCGCCGCGGCCGTGATCGCACGGTTGTGCAGGACGATCTGCGGATCATCTCCAACGTGCATCGAGAGATTGAGAGAATCAAACGGCGCCCGGCCGGCGCCGCCCGTGCGCGTGGTCACGGCGTGGACGATGTCGCTGAATCCCGCCGGCAAGTCGAAGCGGTACAGCGGCACGGAGGAAGAAGTGTCGGGGTGCATATGGGGGGCGAGATCCCGGTGTAACGCTACTGGCTGCGACGAACCATGCAGACGACTTCGCCCTGGCGCAGGCCTTCTTCGATGACGATCCGCCTCGAGCCCTGCCGACCCGTCTTGACCGTGCGCAGTTCCAGCGAGCCGTTGTTGCTGACGTAAACCGCTGAGCTGCCGTTGTGACGTTGGAGGAAACTCAGAGGCACAGTGAGTTTGTCGGGCAATTCGTCGGTGATAAGGTCGATTGAAGCCGTGAAGCCGGGGCGGAGGTTGGGATCGTTCTCTTCGATTTCAACGGTGACGGTGAAGACCATCACTCCAGTGCTCTGCCTCTCGAGGATGCCGCCGGAGCCTTCCGACTTGTCTGTTGCGAGGCCCGCGATGCTGATGACTCGGCCGTGAAATGTCCGGTCGGGCACCGCTTCCAGGCGGATCAGCGCTTTCTGCCCGATCTGTACCCGCCGCAGGTCCACCTCGTGTACGCGCGTCGTGGCCACCATTCGGGTAAGGTCGGTCAACTCGATCAGGCTGTCTCCTCTCCAAACCTGGAGGCCTTCCTCGGGGCGTTCCCACGTGACCCTGTAGATTACCGTGCCGATTAGAGGGGCTTTGACGATCGCACTGTCCACCTGCCGCTGGCGGCGTTCCATGTCGGCTCTGACACTATCGGTGGCGAGCTTATCGACGAGCATGGCCGTGTGCTTCAGGTCGATCTGTATGGGCATGTTCGCCAGGCATTCGTCGAGCGCGATTTCGGCCTTTCTGGCTTTCTCCCGCTGGACTTGGATTTCGTCTTCGAGGGTGCCTTCGAGCAGGAGTTCATATTCGAGTTTGCTCTTCTCGTAACCGGCTTCGGCCTGTTCCTTCTTCAGTCGTGCCTTGCTGAGGCTGACGCCGGAGACGAGTCCCTTCGTGGCGAGCTCTTTCGTGCGTTCGAAGTCTCGGCGGGCGCCTTCCACCTCGATGCGGTCGTATTCGAGCTGCGCCTGGGCGATCCGCTTCTCC
>JAUWKK010000137.1 GCA_030614245.1 Planctomycetota bacterium
AATAGGCCAAGGGGCAGATGAAATAGCGCGCCCTTTGCTCGATCGTTTGGATGAAGTAGGCTGCGACCGGAACGACTGAGCTTCCGAGGTGGCCGCACGACCGTGCTTACCTGTTCTCGGGCTTCGGCGGCGGGCCTTTTCGCTCCGTTTTCTTCTCGATTGGCAGTTCGCCGGGCTGGGCGGTGCGCTTGTCGACGTCCTTGCGACGAGGCTGGCGAACAGCCTTCAGATGCATCCGCGTGACTGTCGGTCGGCGGAGCTCGCCCATGATCGGCGGCATCAGCAGCTCGGGCAGCCTGTCGATGTCAACGCCGGCTTCCCCTTCAGGCTTCCGGCGCTTCTTATCAATCTTTTCAGCCTCTTCGTAGCTGACGATCTCGGGGATGCGCCTCAGCGTTGCGATTGCCTGTTCATCGTCGCCGTTGCCGCGATACAGCCTTGCGAGCCTGTTGAGCAAGTGGACTTTGGTCTCCTTCTCCTCGGCCTTATCGATCAGGCCGTTGAGGTACTCCACGGCGCGGTCGATCTCGTCGAGTTCCTCGAAGGTATCGATCAGCGCCGAGATTGCATCATCCTTAAGGTCGCCTTCGACCTTTGCATAGTGCTCGATCGCCTTGTCGGTATTGCCGATGTGCCGGCGGCAGAGATTGGCGATGCTGAAATGCGCGGCGCTCACAGCATGCTTGTCGGGGCTTTTCTCGATGACCTTCCCGAGCTCGGCGACGGCATCCTGGTAGTTGTCGGTCTCGCACAGGATACGTGCGATCTTGAAATGGGCTTCGTCGCGGATGTTGAGATCGACCTCGAGGATATCGACAGGTTTCCTGGGCGGCGTGAAGCGGCCCCAGTTGAAATGTTGCATCTCGCGTTGCCGGATGATTTTCTTGCGGGCCTGCCCCATGAAATTCAGCTTATTGAGAAGCACCTTCTGCTCCTGTGCAAGCTGCTTCAGGCGCTCCATGCCTTCTTCATCGAGCTTTTTGCCGGCTTTGATAAGGCCCATTTCCCCGCGGAGCTCGGCTATTCTTTCCTTGATCCGAGCAGTATTCCATTCAATCTCCGCGACCTTGAGAGCGGCTTCGCGGCCGCCCAGTTTGGCCAAACGGCGCTCGACCGCTTCAGCTTCGTTCAATCTGCCGAGCTTCCTGAGTTCGGCCAGGCGCTTTCGCTGTGCGATCTGTTCGCGCTTAACGGCCTCGGCCTTCTCGACCGCAAGTGCCGGCGGAACCGGCAGAAACGCCATAGTCAGTCCAGCCGCCATCATCAGCATCACTATTGGTTTCATCGTCCTGGCTCCTTTCAACATGAGCCGCCCTCACACTACCAAGACTACTACAGTAACGTCACATTGTCAAATCGAAAACACCGCGGCCATGAAATTATCAAGCGGCGGCGGCTGTCTCCTGTGATGTCGATGCGAACGGTGATCGCCTCGCCCGGTATGCAGTCGCTTACGCGGTCGGCCCATTCGACGGCTACCACACCGCCCGAGTCGATTATCTCTTCGATGCCGAGAGCATCGAGGTCGTCCGCGCCGCCGAGGCGATAGGCGTCGACGTGATAGAGCCTCAAGCGGCCGGGGTATTCGTTGATGATGACAAACGTGGGGCTGGTGACGTGGTCGGGGCGGTCTATGCCGAGTCCGGCGGCGAGTCCCTTGGTGAAGAGGCTCTTGCCCGAGCCGAGTTCGCCGATGAGCGCGATCACTTCGCCGCCCCGGCAGCTTTCGCCGAGGGCACGGCCAAGCTCGAGCGTCTGCTCGACCGACCTAGATTCAATCTCTTGCGTTCCACCCGCCACTCATGCATCCTCCCCGAACTTGTGGACGTATCCGGCAGGGGCCAGTTGCCGGCGCGAGCCGTCGGCTCCAATCATGGCCAGGCCGCCGGCTTCAATTCGGCCGATACGCGAGAGTTTCGTCTCGAACGGCCAGTCCGCGAGCAGGTCGGCGTCGGCGGCGGGCGCCGTCGTGAAGAGGAGCTCGAAGTCTTCGCCGTCGTGCAATGCGTGTTCGAGAGGCGCCTTGCGGCTCGACTTCGCCAGTTCCACGGCGGCTTCTGCAACGGGCACGGCGGCGGCTTCAATGCAGGCTCCGCACCGGCTTTCCTCGGCGATGTGAGCGAGGTCGGCGGCCAGGCCGTCCGAGACGTCGATCATCGCGTGGACGTCGCCGCGCTCGGCAAGATAGCGCCCCTCGGCGACGCGCGGCGTGAAGCTCAAGTGACGGCCGAGGATCGAGCCTCCCAGGCGGCCGGTGACGAAGATAGCGTCGCCGGCCTTGGCACCCGATCTGCGAATGGGCAGGCAGCCGTCGGCCCAGCCGATCATCGTAACCGAAAGCACCAGCCTGCCGCCGCGACGCCATGCGGTGGTATCGCCTCCGGCGATGGCAACGTGGAACTTCTCGCATAGACCGCGTGCCCCGGTGAATATCTCGCGAACGGTTTCGGCGGAGATGTCTCGCGGCAGCGCTCCGCAGCAGAAAGCCGCAGCCGGGCGGCACCCCATCGCGGCGATGTCGCTCAGGCTGCACGCGATGGCCTTGTATCCGACGGCTTGTGGGCCATGCTCGGCAAGCGAGAAGTGCGTACCGTCCAGGAGCATATCGGCGGTAACAACCATCGGCGCGCGGGCCGCCTCACAGTCGATGACGGCACAGTCGTCGCCGAGGTCTCCGGCGCCGTTGCGCCGCATCCATTCGATGAAGGTCAGTTCGTCCATCAGATTCCCGGAGCAGCTCTGCGGAAAGCCCGTCCCACGGGCGAAGAGTACCGGCGGGGGCTGAAAAAAGAGCCGTCTTACGGTTGCCGGCGTTTCTCGATAATGGCGGCGGCTTCCGCGAGGTATTCGGCGACACTGCGCTGGCCGTATTCGTCGTGGAAGACGATCATTCGGCCGGACGGATGAAAACCCAGGGCCGGGCCGAACTCGCCCCACTCGTCTGAAGTTACGTTTAGACGGATCAACTCGATCAACTTGTCAGGATGCATGCTCTTTGTGAGATGTCTGACGTAATAGGAGCGGACGACGGCTCGGTACCAGAAGCGCTGCCCGCGCTCGGGCCATCTGTCTGGCCGCTTGCGGCTGTTGAGCCAGAGGCCGCGGCCGGGTTCGAGGATGACCCGCCCGAGGCCTGTGGAAGCGGCGAGCTTCTCGATAGCGAACTTCAGCGTCGCATCGCCGATATCGAACGTGACGGTCGTCTTCGTGCCGAACCGCAGGCTGCGCGGATCGAATCCGATATTGACGCCGCCGGCGCGTGATAGCTCGGCGACGGCGTCGAGGAGCGGACGGCCGGAAAAACGGCACGTCACCGTGGTTTTCAGCAGCTTCTCGAGTTCGTCGAGCTGAGCATCGCGGGCCGAGGGCAGCGGCGGCGCGTCGCGCTCATCACCGCGGTCGATTTCGGCCAGCAATTGCTCCATGATCTCGTGGCCCCGCTCCGGTGCGGAGACGAGCAGGACATCATCGCGCAGGCCCGTGCGCAGGCCGCTGCCGCGGCAGTGGCGCTCGGCGACGCGCAGGAACCGGCCGGCCAGGTCTATCACGGCGTCGCGTTCCGTGCTGAGGGCGTAGATGCCGTCGATCGGCTTCTTGAAGCGGACCGACGTTTGAAGGGTGTAGGCCTTCTGCACGATGGGCGCACCGGCGAGCCATTCGTAATCCTTCGTGATGCACACGCCGAAGCCGGGCACAACGACATAACTGCCGTCGAACTGCCTGACCATCCAGTCGAGCACCCCACGCAGCGGCATGTCCAGGAAGTGCAGGTTGAGAGTCAGCTTGTGAGCCCTGCAATACTTGAGTATCTCCGGCGATGGGGCGATGGTGACCTTCTTGAGGGTGGAGAGGGTGGCGCAGGCATCGGTGAGGGAAGCCCCCGAAAAGAGGCACGAGACGCGCTTGTCAAGCAGCTCGACCTCTTTCGGCTTTGGCGCCGGGAGCGGCGCAGGCCTGCTGACGGGCTGCTCGGCCGGCCGTGAAGGTGGAGGCAGCGCGCGCCGGATCTTCAGCGGCGGCGGTTCTGGAGCACCGGTTTCAGGACAACCGGCCGCCGCAAGCAACACGGCACTAACGGCCGCGATACAACTCGCGAGTCGTATCTTTGTAGCGGTCATATTCACTGAAGATGCACCCGCAATACTGCTGGCGGTAGAGCGACCTGCTTCGGGCTTCGTCAAGGCTCTGCTGATGCAGGCCGCGAAGGTCGCGGACTATGAACTCGACGCCATGCTTTCGCGCCGCGTCATTGCCCAGCTTGATTATTGTATCGTAACGCTGTTGCGTGCTGAAGAGCAGCGAGCTGGTGAAAGCATCGAAACCGCGACGCGCGGCGGTCATGGCGGTACGGTCGATGCGCATCCGGTAGCACTTGATGCATCTGGCGTGGACGTCCGGCCAGATCGTCGAGAGATACTCGTTCAGCCCGTATTCATCATCGGGGATCAGCGGGAGTTTGACCTGGTCAGCGAACACGTGAACGGCCTTGAGCCGCTTGCGGAACTCGAGCAGCGGATGCACGTTCGGGTTGTAGAAGAACAGGGTAACATCGAAGCCTTCTTCACGCAGCACTCCGACGGGTGCGACAACGCAGGGGGCGCAGCAGGTGTGGAGCAACAATCGCATGGGGATGTGGCCGGTCGTTCCGGGACATCATCACAAGGGCGGTATCATCGCATCGGCTGCTACAGGCCGCGCTGGGTACCGTCGCTCAGTGACAAACCGTGGGCGC
Organism: Planctomycetota bacterium; assembly: GCA_030614245.1. Classification (GTDB taxonomy): domain Bacteria; phylum Planctomycetota; class PUPC01; order JABMSA01; family JAUWKK01; genus JAUWKK01. The sequence goes on from JAUWKK010000137.1 coordinate 4,733, forward strand.
TCAGTCTGCTCTTGATCTCATCGAGCGATGTCCGCCCGAAATTGCGCATACTCAGCAGTTCATCTTCCGTCACGTTCGTCAGATCACCGATGGTGTTGATACCGAGGCGTTCAAGGCACTTTCGGCAGCGCACCGACAGTTGCAGGTCAACCGTCGGGTGCGCGAGGATGTCGTCTTCGTCATATTCTTCTTCCTCCTCTTCCTCTTCCTCATCCTCCTCATCAACAGGGAGCGGCAACTCCCCGTCGATCTCATCTAATATCCACTCGGCATCCAGCGAGAGACCCTTCGATTCCAGTATCTCCGTAATCTCCGTCAGGGAAGTGTCGCCGAAGTTCTTGTAGGCCAGCAGTTCACCTTGACTTTTCATTACCAGATCGCCCAGTGAGAGGATGTTCATCTTTGCCAGGCAGTTGCGGGCGCGGACGGAGAGCTCGAAATCGGTGATGGGTATGCTGAGTATCTCGTTCTTGCGGGTGCGCTCTTTCTGTTCCTCGGGGTCGTAGTACATGTCGGTGGCTGCGACTGCATCGCGAAGATAAAGCCTGGCGCGGCGATGCGTCGGGCAGGTCTTGAGCACAAGTTCATAACATTCGATTGCTTTCTCGAGTTGGCCCGCGTCCTCGTAGATGATGCCAAGGTTGATCAGCGCGCTGGGGTACATCGGATGATGCCCTGCGAGGCGCTTGTAATGCCCCATCGCCCTTTCGGGGTCGCCGGCAAGGACGTATGCGTATCCAAGCCGGAATATCGCGGGATGATGATCGGGGTCGAGTTCGATGGTCTTTTCATATGCGTTGACGGCGTCGGCGTAGCGCCCTTCGCCGTCGCACGCCAGCCCCAGCTGATAGAAGGCTTCGGCCGAAGGACTCGATGCAATGAGCTCCTCGAGTGCGGCCAGGGATTTCTCGGTGCGCCCGGCCCTGGTATCGGCCTCGGCGATGAACAGGCGGGATCGATCGTATCTCGAATCGTCCTTCGGGACAGTTTCGAGCACCTCGATCGCTTGATCGTACAGGCCCAACTCGAGCCGGCACCAGCCCAGCTCGAACTCGGCCCCCGAGCCGGCCTCGGACAGCACCTTCTCGGCTTCTTCCAGCTTGCCCAGCAGCCACAACGCAATGCCCCTGCGGCGCAGCGCTGCACTCTTGGCCAATTTCGTGCCCAAAGCTGTCGTATCTTCGATCAGGCGTTCCGCCAGATCGGCCAGCTCGCTCTGCATCGCACGATTCCGGCACAGTTCACGGCGGAGCCGCAGCAACTCGGCAGCACTGTGCCCTTCCTCAACGAGGAATGTGCGGATATCAATCGTGTGTACTTCCGAAACCATCCGTGGCCCTCCATACAGTGTCCAGTGTCCAGTGTCCAGTTTACTGATTACTGAATTATAACGTTTTTGATGGTCGAACGCAAGCACTTTTGCGGATGGCGCCAGGATGCGTCAGTTCCATCGCAGTATACCATGCGCTGGATGCCGCCGCAATGCCGAGCATCTGCGGATTCCCCGGCCACACTTCCGTCCAGACGACCCAAGTCTACGCCCACGCCTGCCTGCCCGCGCCCGCCGAAGTTGACACTGTCGGCTCAATCCTGAGAACGCCGCCCGCAGAGACGCGGCGGAAATCCCGATTCTATGCGGATTTGTGCGAAAGATTTCTCTTGACAGCGCGCGCATTGTGGGGTATGGTTATGTTATAATAGTTGGGGTGTGCAGAATCGGATGAATCTTTTGGAGGATGGACGATGAAGTTTGGAAAGTATCTCTCGGTCATAATCGTAGTGGTTTCTTGTAGCGTGGTGTTTGCAGGCGAGCCAAACACCGTCTGGGCGTGGGGATTGAACCGCTTCGGCCAACTCGGCGACCGCACCACAACGAAGCGCCTCGAGCCAGTGCACGTGCATGATCTCACTGACGTGGTCGCCATCGCGGCTGGATACGAATACTCTCTCGCCTTGAAGGGCGACGGAACTGTCTGGGCGTGGGGCAGCAACCGCTTCGGCGGGCTCGGTAACAACACGGCGTCGGATCGGCACGTGCCGGTAATGGTGCACAAGCTGAGAGAAGTCGTGGCCATCGCGGCCGGCATGTACCACTCTCTCGCCTTGAAGGGTGACGGCACCGTATGGGCATGGGGCTACAACGCAAACGGCCAGCTCGGTATCAACACGACAACGGATCGGCGGGAGCCCGTCCAGGTGCATAATCTGACCGACGTCATCGCGATCGCTGCCGGAGATTACCACTCTCTCGCCGTCAAGCGTGACGGCACCGCCTGGGCGTGGGGCTGGAACCACAACGGCGAGCTTGGCGACAACACGACCACGGAACGGCACGAGCCGATCCAGGTCCGCAATCTCACTGACGTCGTCGCGATCACTGCCGGAGGTTACCACTCTCTAGCCGTCAAGCGTGACGGCACGATTTGGGCGTGGGGATCCAACGGCGACGGCCAGCTCGGCGACAGCACGACGACGAACCGTCGCGAGCCGGTGCAGGTACATAATCTCACTGGCGTCGTGGCCAACGCGGCCGAAGGGTAACAATATCTCGCCGTGAAATAAGACGGCA
>JAUWKK010000052.1 GCA_030614245.1 Planctomycetota bacterium
ATGACATGAAAACAGCATTCCGCTTGCAGAGCATGTTCAGTATATGCTGTTCCTGCTAATAATCTGTGGTTGGATCCCCCTCTCATTCGCCGCAACTCGCCCGATCTTCTCAGTATCTGTGTTTATCTGCGTTCATCTGTGGTTAAACCTCTGGTGATCTTCCGCGGCTTCCGGGCGCTGAAGGAGCAACCCGCCCGATCCCTCGCCATGCCTACTCCCTGCCCCCATGCTCGCGCAGCAGTTTTGCAACAGCCTTGCTTCTGCTGCCGGCGGCCAGGGCCAGAGGCGTTCGGCCTTCGTTGTCTCGGGCGTTGACTTCCGCCCCTCGAATGATCAGTTCCTGTACGGCGTGCCAGCGACCACGGTTTGCAGCCACGTGAAGGGGCGTCCAGCCCTTGTCGTTCCTGGCGTCAATGTCGGCGCCTCTCAGCAGGAAGCACCAGATAGCGAAGACGTCGCCCTCGATCACCGCTCCGTGCAGATCACCGTGCAGGCGGCTATTGCCCCACACCCCACCGGCCAAAATGATGGCGGCGACCGCCAGTGCGATGCCCAGCCGGGCGCCGAGCATCGCTATGCGTCGCCATTTGCCGGTGCTCCCCTTTGACCGAGCCAAATGCCAGAATGCACCAAAGACAACGAGTTCGGTAAACAGAACCGAAACTCCGGCTACGGCGCCACGGCTGGCAAACATTCTCAGCGAGAAACGGCCAGGATACGTAAACTGACTGAGATAGCCGTATATGCCGGCGAGAAGCCCCGTGCTCGATACCATTGCGAACATGATCAGCAGCTTCGACGTGCCCGACAGACTCATCGAGGGCTCAACCGACTGCTTCGGCGCTCGTCTCAGCCACCTGGCATACCACCACACGAGCAGTGCCATCCCGATCAGCGTGCTGCCGTGCTGGAGTATCTTGAAAATGCTGACAGGTCCGCAGGCGGCGGTGATGATGAGCGCTGTCAGGATGTCCCAACGTCGAACCAGCCAGCCGTGTGAGTGTGTCAGCGAGTCCCACGCGACGTGGGTAAACGCTCCGATGATCAACGATAGAATGATGAAGACGAACTGCCGCATCGGGCCGAAGCGAAAGCCGTCGACCAGAGGCATCAGGCGTGCCCGGTGACTGGCGGGAAACAGCGCCAAGGCGGAGCGTTTGACGAAAGCATGAAAGAGCCAGAGCACGGCCAGCCCGGTCGGAATGCAGAAAAGGAATATCCCGGGCAAAGTGTGCCCGAAGTTGCTCCGGGCCGACAGGGTGAGGAAATGGACGAAATCCGGCGCCATGCTGCCGACGACGAGGGCCGAGAGTACCAGCCCGCGCCTAGCGAGCGGGACGGCTGCTGCAGGATGTGCGAACGTAAACGGCACTAACTGGCTCCTGTTAAGGTAGCGTGACCGGTGGACTGTTATTGCCAGTCGCAGAGCGATTCGAGATACGCAGCCGAGCCGTCGCGGAGCCATCCGTCGAGCTGAGCGGGCTCCTTGAGCTGCTGGCCCCGTATGCGCGGTACGGCGACGAAGCGGCAGTCGAGGTCAGGCAGGGCGGTCATATCCCCCCAAAGTTTCTCGAATTGGGTGACCGGGAAGATGTCCTCCTGGCCCTTGCCCCAGCGTTTCTTGACGTCCTTGAGGGTGAGGTAGGTCGGCATCAGGGCGGCGACGTTCCGAATGGCTGTGGCGACCTTGCCGGCGTCGGACAGATTGCTCCTGGACAGCGAAAACACGGCGAGGAGCTTGTCGATGTCGATCCACGAGGTGAGCGAGTTGTAGTAGGAGAGCTTGAATTCGATCTCCTCGCGCGGCAGGGCGAGCCCTTCGATCAGGCGAAGGTGGCCATCGATGCGGGCGAGTCCGCCGCCCCGGTCGTCGATGCGGCGGGTGATAACCTCGATAGTCAGAGCCGCTCCCTCGCTGATGTGGTGGCCCAGGATGGCCGGGCACAGATCAGCTCCCAGCGTGTCTATGTTGTGGACCATCAGGTATTTAAGGTCGGGCCGCTCGTCGAGCAGGCGAAGCAGGACGCCGTTGCGGAGCAGGTTGGGCACTTCGTACCAGTGGCCCACCGGATGCAGGCATTGCAGGGGCACGTTGTCGGTGTAGTCGCTTCCTTCGCCCACCTGGCGTGCCCATTGGATCAGGGCGTCGTGGAGGCTGTCGATGACTTTCTGCGCCTGTTCGTCGAGCAACTGATGGGGCATCTCGTCCCAGGCAAAGCGGAGGTCGCGCGTCATCGGAATGAGACGCAGCCCGACGGTGCGCCCCGCCGAGAGCATCAGCGGCCCCGGGTAGGCGTAGTTGTCTTGGGAGCGGAGGTAGGCTTCCATCGGAGCGTGGGTGAGATAGCTGGTGGTGATGACGTGCGGCAGGTGGGTGCCGCAGAGTCTGCCGGTGCGGCGGCTCTTGGCCAGGTGCGTTTCGATGAAACTCCGGTGCCTGCCACCGAGTCTGCAGAACGGATTGAGCGCCTTGACGACACCCGCTCCTTTCGTCCAGCGGCTGCCCGCGCCTCCGGCCAGCGAGACGATCGCTACTTCGCCGCCGGCCAGCGCGTCCATTCCGATATCGCGGAACTGATCGGGCAGGCCGTGAGTGGCGTCGGTGACGTCGTCGGGGGCCACGTCGTCGATCTTGCTGCTGACCGGGAGGCGGTTCTGGGCCAGGCCGATGCGGCCGCTCCGCAAGTTTGCCCGGATCTCCTCGTGCTGGACCCGGTCGAAGCCATACCTGTCCAGCAGTGCTCCCAGGCTCTCCTGATCGGCTCCTTCGCGATCTGTGCGTGGGAGGACGTGGTCGAATAGGTCCTGGACAATTCCCGACAGTTCCGGCTCGGTCCGGCATGCGGCGCCGAAGCGATCCAGTTCGGTTCGTCGGCAGGATGGCAGGGTGCGCTGTTCCCTTCGCAGCAGGGCCGGTACGATCAGCGTGTAGTATCCCGGTGGCATGAGGGCGTCGCCGCCGGTGAGGATTTCGCCGTGCGTGCCGCGTTCGTTGATGGCGAAGTCGTAGACGACCGGCTCCATGGCGAACGGGACGGCGTGCTCGAGATGCTGCTTGGTCTCGCCCATTATGGCTTGCAGGCAAACCTGGGCGAGCGGCTTTCTCTCAGGATTGAAGATGAAGCCCATTCCGCCGCCCGACATTCCGCCGAGCATCCAGAAGCCCCAGAAGTCATCACCGAACTCGGCCCTCACCCGCTCTATCAGGGTCTCGGTGTAGAGATTGCTGGCCCACGGGATGATGGCCTGGATAGGGCCGTCGAAATTGCGCTGTGTTGACGCCCCGAACGCTCGAATGTCGCCGCCTTTCAGGTGGGCGAGAATCTCGTCGAGCAGTTGAATCGCCTCCTGCCGGCCCTGCCACTCGGCTGCGGAGCGTAGCAGGTACTTCTCGGTCACCATTTCGAGGATAGGCCCGACGTCCTGCGCCATGCCGCCGTGGACGAGGACCAGGCTCTGCTGGAGTTCCCGGCGGGTCTGTCCCGACACATCTTCCATGCCCAGTATCTGGTGGCTGGGCAGGAGCCGTCCCCGGCTGATACCGAATTCCGGATCTCCCTCAGAAGCTGTGGCGCCCTGAATAAGCTTCATTCCCGGCCACACCCCGCCCGAATCCTGCCACCCGCCCCCTGATCCCCCCAGCCATTCACCAAGAATAGCCCGCGCCGCGACCAGGCGCCGCTCGTGCTCCGCCAGTTGTCCCGTCAGGGACGCCGTCTGGCCAGTGGCCCGCATGCAGGCGGTGATGAGAGATGCCAGGAGGGTGGTCGAGACCGCCAGGCGGGAGCCCTTGGGAATGCCATTGACACGACTGACGATCTCGATGCCGTGGCCGGGTTTGACCAGCCGCGCCAGCAGATCGGCCAGGGGCTGGCCGGCGCCTTCCATCCCAGGCGGCACAATGCCCGACGCTATCACGGCCGCCTTCAGCAGCCCCAGGTAATCCCTGGCGAAGTCGAATATCTCATCCAGCGAGGAAATCTCGGCGGTTGCGCCGAGATCGACGCTCGCCAGCCGCAGGACAGGCTCGTCAATGACGCGGAAGCAGGCCTCGACGGGCGGCTTCGGCTCGCCGGCACCATCGGGACCGCGCACGCTCAGGTCGATCGAGACGTTGAGGACGCGCGCACCTTCGGGGAAGTCCATCCCGAGAAAGAAAATGTCGCTCCAGCCGCTGTGAGTGAGGTCCATCCGCACCGGAGTGGTCTCGCGGAGAATGGGGAACAGTGCGTCGGTTCTGGGGCGTTCGAGGAGTTCCGGGCGGATGCGCAGCGGCTGATCCACAGAATGCCCCGTGCGGAACATCCACTGGTTGCCCAGGACGGAGCGGACACTGCGGCGGACCTGGTCGGCGAGGGTCTGAAAGCCGAGGCTGTGGTATGCTGCCGCGAGCGCGCTGGATATCCCATCGTTGGGGCCGTCTGCTTGCTGCACGGCCAGGAACGCATCGATGGCTTCCTCGAAGCGGCGCTTGAGCAGGTGCACGTAGCTGTCGAATGGCACCAGGCCTTTTGTCCGGATGCCGGGCTTGAGCGGCAGATGGAAGCGGTGGATGGCGTAGAGAAAGAAGAGGGCACGCACGCGTTCGTAAAGGTTGTCGCTCTGCCGCCGGAACCTGTCGAGGGCCTCGCATTCCGCCAGCAGATCGCTCAGCGATGCCGAACGGCAGAAGTCATCGAGCGAGCGGTTGCGTATCTCGGGGTCTGTGGATGTGATGATCTCTATCAGTTCGCTCATTTTTCGTCGCTACTTCCGGTTCGTGCCCAATTCCCGCAGAGCGAGGAGTTCCAGCAGCCTGGAGAGCACCTCGTCCCGGTCCTGCCCGCTCAGGGCGAGTGCAAGCTGCGCAATCAGCAGTCCGTATCTGACACCGATGTCGTAGCGACTGTCGGTTTTCTCGAGGGCGAGGTACTGCTCTCGGGCGGCCAGATCGGCCAATGCATCGGAGAGCGTGACGCGGCCCCCATCGCGTGCGGCATCGATTCGGTGCCCCAGGATGTCCATCACAAGAGGTGTGAGCACGTGCATTCCGAAGAAGCAGAGGTAATAGCCGGCACGCAGCCCCGGTACGATGAGGCGCTGTTCGGCCTCGGTTGGCGTTGGCTTCTCGATGACGGTCGCGACCCGATAGATGTCCTGCCGGCCCGGCGCGAGATGCCCGCCTACAGCGCCGTAGTAGGGGAGGAGGTTCTCACGTGTCGCCTGAACAGCCGAGACAGAGCATTCTTCCGCCTCGGCCGTCTCGACAACGTGCTGCGCGCAGCCCCTGTCGCCCCGGCTGACGTAGAGGTGGTCGCCTACGAGGTGCAGGAACGGGTCCTGCCGGACGAAATCCTTTGCACAATGAATAGCGTGTCCGTAGCCCAGGGGTTCCGCCTGGTGGACGAAATGGAGCCGCCCGGCATGATCGCCGACGGCTTCTGCATAAGGCGCTTCATCGCCGGGCTGCACGATGACGCAAATCTCCTGCACTCCCGCCCGGAGAGCTTCTTCGACGATGATCCCGAGGACGGACTTTTCCGCACCGTCACGATCGATGAGTGTCTGAAGGGGCAGTGAGCGTTGTTCTCTTCCGGCAGCGGTGATGACGGCCTTAGTGATCTTCATGCGTCGCCTCCGAAGGTGCAGTGCCGCCTGATTATATGGCGGCGGGACTGTGGAGTCAAAGAGTCGCAGGCTGAACGATAAGCTGCCGGCGAGGTGCGGGGCGCAATGTGCAGTTTATGCGGCGAACATGCGGCGATGCCGGGGGTAACGCAGCCGGCTCTCAAAGCGGCTCCTTCTCGCTCTTGAGTGTCCTGCGCTTCGGGCTATTGAAACGCATCAGGAGATAGATTACAGTAGGGGCCTGAAACAATACGACAGTTCTTGTTTGTGTTTCTTCAAGAGATGAATGGACACGGGAGACTATGATGCAGATGGAACAGAGCCAGTGCGTTCGACCAGGCGCCGTTGAGAGTGATACCGGTCGCAGCTCGATGGGCAGAAGGCAGTTCCTTCACGTGGCGGCGGGCAGCGGCATGCTCCTGGCAGGGCTGGGCAATATCGAGGGCGCCGAAGGCGCCGCGCCGCCGGATCCGCCCGCTGCAGCTCGGAAGGCTGCCGATGCCGTGCTGCGCGACTTCCCCAGGCCGCCACAGTTCAACTGGGGCGAAGGCGTATTGATGACGGGCATGATGCGGGCCTTCGAACTGACAAAGGACGAGCGCTACCTGGCGTTCGTGCGCAGCTTCGCGGATCACTGGCATAAGAAGGGTATCCGGCAGACCCTCGAGCGGCGGGGCTATTGCGGCCATTGGGGGCCGGGCTTCCCGTTGCTTTTGCTCTTCGATGCAACTGGGGACAGCCGTCACATGGACATGGCCAACCAGATACGCGACTTTATGCTTAACAAGGCGGAGCGTACGAAAGACGGCGGGTTGAGCCATTGGAGCGGTAAGCCGGCACTGTGGGTCGATACGCTCGACATGTGCTGCCCTGTGCTCTCGAACCTGGCACGGATCCAGAACCGGCCGGAGTTGCAGGAAGAAGCTATCCGGCAACTTGAGATATTCGCCAGGCACTTGCAGGATCCCAAGACGGGGCTGTTCTATCATGTGTGGGACGAGAGGAGCGACAAGCGGACGCCGTGTTTCTGGGGACGGGGGAACGGCTGGGTCGTGATGTCATACACGGAGGTGCTGAAGAACGAGAAGCCCGGCTCACCGAACCGTAAACGGCTGGTCGTCCCCTTCGAGAAACAGCTTGCCGGCATCGTACCGCTGCAAGACAGCAAGACCGGGCTGTGGCGTACGGTCATCGAAGCCCCGGATACATACGTCGAGGGTTCCGCTTCGTCGATGTTCCTCTATGGGATGGCCGAGTGCAGCAACCTGAAGCTCGTCCCCGTGTTAGCGGGCAAGAAAGTGCCCTATGCCGATGCGATGCGCAGGGCCTGGGCCGGCCTGGCGGCGACAGTCGATGCGAAGGGCCGCGTCGGCGGCGTATCCGCCGGTACGAGCCCGAGCGGCAAGAAGGGGTACGCTGCCCGCACGGTAGGTACATTCACGTGGGGCACAGGAGCTTTCCTGCTGGCTGCGTGCGCGTGGGCGAAGTTTGGAAAAGGCAAGTGATGTTAAGGGGTCTGCGGCGACTCGTGCCCGCCGGAACTGGTCTTGTCTTGTGAATGAGTGCTATCGGCACCCGCTGCCCTGGCCCAGCGCGGCACGGACTGCGAGCAGGTCGGCTACGTTGACGGTGCCGTCGGAGTCGACATCGGCTGACGGCGGATTGATCTGGCTGCTTGTCTTGCCGAGGTTGGCTCGGACGACGAGCAGGTCCAGAATGTTGACGCACCAGTCTTCGTTGGCATCGCCTTCGGGGTAAGGCACAGGGGTGGAAAGCGGTTTGAGTATCACTCCGCCGGCGGTCTTCGACCACGGCCACCAGTCAATCGTTCCCGGCGGGTTGCCCATGAATGTGTCCATTGCGGCGAACTTCGGGTTGTCCGGATCGGAATCGTCGTAGCCATAGCCGACCAGCACGTGGTCGATACTCGAGCCTATCTTGACGAACAGCAGCACGGGTCTGCCGGCGTCGATCTCCGGGACGAAGTCTCTCTCGAAGTCCAGGCTGAAATGGCGTATCCCCGTGAACTCGTAGGATGCGTTCCGATAAAGGGCGAAGTTCTCGAGCCCTGCGGGTATCTGAGCGGGACTCGTCCATCCATCGGGGGTGAGGCCTCGGGACGTGACCATGTAATCGGCCAGGCAGTCTGCGGACGTCGGAGCTGGGCGCCCCTCCGTCACCCACGGGTCTTCGGCGGTGCTACCCCATGCGACCCAGTAGTCGGCGATATGTCTGCTGCTCGCGATGAGTTGCTTGATTTCAGTGCGGAAGGGGGTTGCTGGTCCGGGCAGGAGATCGGGGTAGCCGTTTCTATCCCAGTATCCGAGAATCATCGCCCCGCTGGTCGGAGCGCAGCCGTAATAGTTGGGGTATTCAGGGAAGTCTGGCAGAATCTTCTGTTCTGCCGGGGCTGTGCGCCCGCAGAAGACGCACAATAACAATGCTACTGCGCAGGTAAAGCGCCACATGGGCCCTTCCGCGGCTCATTCACGATGTACCGCTGAATGTCAAGGAGAACGTAATCCAGGCGAACTCAGCGCCTTCTCTTCCTCATGAGCGTTCCGTACGCTGCCGCCGCTGCCACTCCCGTGCCGAAGAGGAGCGCACTAAACGGCTCGGGGATGACTCCCACGTCGCCCTCCAATAGTATGCCATCATTGCCGCATTCCATGGACCAGAAGAAGTAGAGATCCTCGGTGTTGAATGTCCCCAAGTCAAGGTCTCCAGGGGCAAAGTCGATTACGAGGTTGTAGTCGCCGGCGTCTGCGCCATAATCACCACTGCCCACAGTCTGCCATGCCACAGTCGCGATGTCCCCCAGATCGTTACCGGGATTTCTGAGCAGCGTCGGATAGGTGTTGACGTAGGCCGTTTTCGTGTCCCACTTCCGGTTTTTCAATCCGCTCTCCGTCCATGCAACAGCATCTGGGGGCTGCGAGTTGAAGTTCTTGTCGTAGTACTCGTATGTGCCGGTCGCCCAGTCCGTCAGTCCACCAACGCTATAGATGTGGCCCATTTGGACGTTCTCGGCCACACCCCACGCGCTCGTTTCGTAGGCTTGCTGCACAACGTTGCCGTGGTCGCTTATGCCTATCGCGAACAGGCTTTGAGGATTCCAAAGGTCTCCATCCGGAGCGTAAGCGACATAAAGATCGCCCGCATCGAAAGTGACTACCCCGCTGCTGTAGGAGTAGCTGTCTCGCCAGCCATTGGCGTCCATGCCACCGATTGTGTTTCCTCCGGTGAAGTTCGAGTTGATGGTGATCTTCATCCGGTCCTGGCCAAGGGAGTCCGAGTGGTAGTATGTAACTTTGCCCTTGTATATCTCGCATGGGCCATCGTTTGGGCTGCCGTCTGGATCGTAGCCGCCAGTCGCGAAAAGGTCCCCCGTTTCGGTCGTCCAGTATTCAGTATCAGCGCGAGCGTTGCCTAAACCACCCACCAAAACCACCATAGCTGCAAGCACCACAGTTCTTCGCATTACGGCCTCCTCGTCAGGCGCACCGGCGTGACGTGTAAGCACAACGTATTTCGACGCCAATGATATGGCGCACACACAAAGTTCGCGTATGGGAACAAGTATATATTCCCATGTACCAATAATACGCGACCATGATGGCTGTGTCAAGTAAAAAATTTGGAAAATACACGAAAAAAATAAAAATACGTCCGGATCGCCCAGATATCATGCACGCATTGCATGGAGCCTGCAATGTTGGGGAGAAACCTGCATTGCCCGAGCCGGCTGCGTTGTAGGTTTTCGGACCTCGCCGCGCGTTCGCGGGCGGAATGTTCTTAAGGCCTGCGGGGAAGATACTTTTTCGACGTGTCCCGCTTCCGGCCCTCACCGTCCCTGCTCGCCGTCGTCGGCACCCTTCGAACTCACGATCTTGCCACTGAACGGACCGAAGACACCGCGTCCCAATCTCACCGATTTGACGGCAGGTGGGGGCGAGCACGAGGCGCGGTGCCGGATGGCGTACAATATCTCACCATCCTGATACATCGTCATAGCGGCCTCGTCGAAACAGAAGCGAAAGACGGTCGGTGTGATCTTCCACCGCGCTTGGGCCGATATCGACGAGTTCATCCGCAGTTGATGCACGCGCCCGTACTGCCGCAGTTCCTTTTCCGTGAGGAAGGGATACTTCTCGCGCACGAACAGGTTCCCCCTCTTATTGGACGTGCCGATGACGAGCGTGTCTTTGTAGTTGACGAGTTGCGAGATGCGCTGTCCCCATATATTATAGTCCAGCCTGGTGCGGCCGGATGCAATGGCCTGGAGCATCTCATTCTCGTACGGAACTTCGACGCTGGTGATCGGTGGGCGCTCGAACGTTCTTCTGAAGGTCCACGCCGACGTATCCGCGTTGAAGCGCCACAGCTCGCCCCAGGGCCATGCGCCGACGAAGAGATCGCCTCGGTAGATCGCCAGCGTCTGAGCTTCTCGCGCGAGGGGACTCGCCCCAGGTGGTCGCGGTGGGAAGTTATCGAGCCGCCGAACGGCCACCCCGTCATACTCATACAACATGCCGGAGGGATAGTGCCCTAAGAGCAGCTTGTCGTGGTAGTTGAGCATTGTGTAGAACTGCCCGTTCCGGCTCTTGTATATTTCCTGCCACCGGCCTGCCTCGTACGCATATATCCCTCCGTGGCCCGTCGCGCACAAGAGGCGTCCACCGTACTGACCGAACGCGAGGACGTAATCTTCGGGAGACCCCAGTGGGGCGAACGGAGGATCCGCGGGCTCTGCCGTGCCCCCTTGTCGCGGGTCCCATCTCCAGCAGTACACCCGACCCAGCGTTGAAAGGAACACCCGCTGCCCGAAGTAGTACGTGCCATACGCATTCGGCGCAGTGAGGATAACTTCACCGTCATACTCCGCACGCGCGCACTTCCCCACGGTGAACAGAAGAGGCTTGTTGTTTACGTACTGAAAATTGAGTATGCCCGCCTGCAGAGCGCCGGCGTCGGTCCACTGTTTTCCGTCGAATCCCCTCCTGTAGGAGCATTCCAGCAGATCATCGCCGAATGTGACGAGTCTCGGGCGGAAGCGCTCCTTGTGCGGGCGGCCGATCGAATTGAATCGCGCATCCTCGTTGCGGTCACGGTAGAAGAACTGCAAGACGTAGTGATTGTCTCGCATGTACGTCGAGCACGCGCCCGCGAATCCCGCGCCGAAGAGCACGCGGCCGTCCCCATCGACGGCCTCGAACAGCGAGCCCAGGTTCTGGCCGACATCCTTCCCGAGCTCGACCGTAATGCTGATATCCAGCGGCTCTGCTTCTGCGGCCCGAGCGGGGCCGCCTGCCTGCTGACCGTTGCCACGGCCGTCGCCGCAGCCGCCGAACGGCAGCGCAAACCCACACAATAGCAGAGCGCCGATGAGACAGGTTGGTGGAGTGACCAGCTGCGCACTGTGGCCTTTCATGTTCCGGGTCCTTTTTCTGAGCAATCGGTTTCGAGATCTCTTGCTGCTCTCTCAGCCCAACTTCCGCAGAGCCCAGTATGCGTGGCGTTTTCCGTTCTTGCGGATGACCGTCAGGCGGATGTACATGCACACATTTTACCCCCTTGCGCGTGGCCGATTCAAGGGGGTAGGTTTCCACGGGTATGAGCCCAGATCGTGGGGTATCTTGTGTGCCGCGAATATGAGGATGTGTTGA
>JAUWKK010000214.1 GCA_030614245.1 Planctomycetota bacterium
CAGCCCCCCAACCCCTCGCGACCCCACACCCACACAACGAAGAAAGCCCCGAAGTCCACGTACCTCCAGGGCTTATGAGACTGGGGTGAGCGACGGGATTCGAACCCGCGATCCCCTGAGCCACAGTCAGGTGCTCTACCTACTGAGCTACGCCCACCGCTGCTGGTCGGGGCGGCCGGACTCGAACCGGCGGCCTCCGGCTCCCAAAGCCGGCGCGCTGCCAAGCTGCGCTACGCCCCGTGAACCGAAAGATAGCACGGCTCTCGTTGGAGCCGCTATCCATCCCTCAACTCATATCGTACCCGGGAAGGGGCTGTTTTGCAAGGGGTTTGTTCGCGCCGGGCCGGTAATGGGGCCACGGATTAACACAGATAGGGCGGTCTGCCTGTCGAGATGAGCCGTCTTATCATTATCTGTGTTCACCGGGTGTCTGCCCGCCTATGGCGGGTTCATCTGCGGTTTGAATCCTCTGAACCTCCCACAGGCTCTCACTTGCCGGCTTTCTTCTTCTTGCGGCTGCGGGTCGTGGCGAATGCAGCCTCGAAGACGTCATCGAGCGTCTTCGCCGGTACGAATGTGAGCGTCTTGCGCAGATGCTCGGTGACCTCTTCGAGGTGACCCATGTTGTGTTCGGGCAGTATGACGGTTCGCATTCCGGCGAGTTGCGCGGCGAGGACTTTCTCTTTGACTCCGCCCACGCGCATCACGCGCCCCTGGAGGGTGATCTCGCCTGTCATAGCGATGCGGGGTTTCACCGCCCGCCCGGTGAGTGCTGATAGTAATGACGTGGCCATCGTGACGCCTGCCGATGGGCCGACCTTGGGAGTGGCTCCCGCCGGGACGTGGATGTGTATCTGGTTTTCCATGAACAACTTCGGGTTGAGGCCCCATTGCTCGGCCCGTGTGCGGATATAGCTGAGAGCGGCCTGGCCGGATTCCTTCATCACGCTGCCGAGTTGGCCCGTCAACTGCAATCCGCGGCCGCCCTTCATAATGGTGGATTCGACGCTCAGCACGACGCCGCCGGCAGCCGTCCACGCCAGGCCGGTGGCGAGGCCGGGCTTACGCGTGACGATGTGGTCGTCGGCAAAGAACTTCTGCGGCCCGAGCATCTGGGGCACGTCGGCGGCCTTGACGATCGTCAGGCCCTCGTAGCCTTCTGCCACCTTCCGGGCGATTTTGCGGCATATACTGCCCAGCTCGCGCTCGAGGTTGCGCCCGCCGGCCTCTCGAGTGTACTCGCGGATGACCCTTCTGATGGCGCTCGTATGCACGCGGACTTGCTTGGGCTTCAGGCCGTTCGATTCGATCTGGCGCGGGAGCAGATACCGCTTGGCGATCTCGAGCCGTTCCACCTCGATGTAGCCCGAGAGCCGGATGATCTCCATCCTGTCGCGCAACGGCGGCGGGATCGGGTCCAGCATGTTCCCAGTGGTGATGAAAAGCACCTTCGAGAGGTCGAACGGGACATCGAGGTAATGGTCGGTGAATGTGTTGTTCTGTTCGGGATCGAGCACTTCGAGCAGTGCCGAGGCGGGGTCGCCTCGGAAATCGCTGCCGAGCTTGTCGACTTCGTCGAGCATGAATAGGGGGTTCTTGGTGCCGACCTTTCGCATGCACTGGATGATGCGTCCGGGGAGCGCTCCGACGTAGGTTCTCCGATGGCCGCGGATTTCGGCTTCGTCACGGACGCCCCCGAGGGCGAGGCGGACGAACTTGCGGCCGAGGGCCCTGGCGATCGAACGCCCGAGCGAAGTCTTGCCCACACCGGGCGGGCCAACGAAGCAGAGGATCGGCCCTTTCGTGTCAGGTTTCAGCTTGCGCACGGCAAGGTGCTCGACTATCCGCTCCTTCACTTTCTCGAGGGCATAATGGTCGGCGTCGAGTATTCTCTGAGCTTCCTGGATGTCGAGGTTATCGACCGTAACTTCGTGCCACGGGAGCGCCGTGAGCCATTCGAGGTAAGTGCGGGAGACGGTATATTCGGCGGCGTTGGGCGTCATTCTTGACAGGCGGTCGAGTTCGCGTTCCGCCTCGGCCTGTGCTTCCTCAGGCAACTGTGCCTTGTCGATCTCCTCGCGCAGGCGGTTGACCTCCATCGCCTGCTCGTCTTCCTCGCCGAGTTCGGCGCGGATGGCTTTGAGCTGCTCGCGCAGATAGTATTCGCGTTGGCTCTTGTTCATCTGGGTCTGGACGCTATCCTGAATGCGCGAGCCAAGTTCGAGCAGTTCGAGCTCGCGCCTGAGGAAGCCCGCTGTCATCTCGAGGCGCCGGCGGACGGAGAGACTCTCGAGGACCGCCTGCTTCTCTTCGGTGGTGATATTGAGATTGGATGTGATGAAATCGGCGAGTTTTCCGGGATCGGAGATGTTCAGCACGGCCACCTTGAGTTCGTCGGGCAGGTGCGGTACGATCGAGACAACCTGCTCGAACTGGTTGGTGAGGCCGCGCATCAGTGCGCTGACTTCATGGGATTCCTCTGTCGTTTCTTCCAGCTCGGTGACCGTCGCCATGAAATAGGGCTCGGTCTGAACGAACTCTGATATGCGGACGCGTGTCAGGCCCTGGATCAGCACGCGGGTGCTCTTGTCGGGATACTTGAGCATCTGGAGCAGTATCGCAGCGGTGCCTACTCGGTAGAGGTTCGCCGGGTTTGGCGGCTCCTCGCGCGGCGCATGCTGCGCAGTGAGGCAGAGAAACTTGTCACCCACGGCAACGTCATCCACGCACTGTATTGCAGATTCTTCATGGAAGACGAGCGGCACCATTATCCCCGGTGCGATGACCAGATCCTTCATCGGCAGTACGGGAAGAGTCCTCGGCATCTTGACCTTCTTAATCTCTTCAGCATACTCCACACGCATGGGGGCGCTCGGGCTTTCTACTTGCGAACTCATGTATATTGACCCTGTTACAGGTTGATCTTGATGTAAAAAGCCGACACTGAATGTTCCTGCCGCGCTCGCGGCATCACGACCGAGAGAAATCCCTGGCGGTAGGTGGCCGCTATCTCTTCGTACACGATGGGATACCTCAACGGGATCGAGCGTTTGAACTGCCCCGAGTGTATCTCGAGCTGCTGAAACTTCACCTTGCGATGCTCGCAGCAGTCCTCGCGCACTCCCTGGATAGTGAGGACATCATCGACGAGCCGGATGCTCAGCATTTCGGGATTGATGCCGGGGATTTCCATCCGCACGACGACAGCGTCCTCGGTTTCGAATACATCTGTCGGCGGCTGCCAGGATGTTTCCGCGATCATGCCGAGGGGATTCTTCGCGAGCAGAATCTCTCGAAACCACCGCTCGCCATCGTGCGGTCCGCGACCGCCGCCGCTATAACCACTGCCCTGCATGCGTTCTCCTCCACCTACAGTTATCAGTCATTGGGAATGGGCCGCCCGCTGGGGGCGACGCATGACTGAGAGATCACTTCGATGCCGTCAGTTCCTGCTGGTGCCGCCGAGTCGATAGTTGGGCGCTTCCTGCGTGATAGCGATGTCGTGCGGATGGCCTTCGTTGCGTCCTGCCGGTGTTACGCGGATGAACCGCGCCGTGGCCCGCAGTTCTTCTATAGTTGCGGCTCCGCAGTATCCCATGCCGGCTCGCAGGCCTCCGACGAACTGGTATACAAAGGCCGACAATGTCCCGTGATACGGCACGCGTCCCTCGACGCCCTCCGGTACGAGTTTGTCGGGCTCGGCGCCCTCCTGCGAATATCTTGTGCTCGAACCTTCCACCATTGCGCCAATTGATCCCATTCCCCGGCAGATTTTGAAAGCTCTGCCGCGGAAATAGATCAGTTCGCCGGGGCTTTCGTCGAGAGCGGCGAAGAGCCCGCCGATCATCACGCTGTGGGCGCCCGCCGCAATTGCCTTGGTGACGTCGCCTGAATAGCGAATGCCGCCATCTGCTATTATCGGCACGCCTGAGCCTCCGGCCGCACGCGAGCAATCGGTCACGGCGGTCACCTGCGGCACCCCAACGCCCGTGACGGCACGCGTAGTGCAGATCGAGCCCGGGCCTACGCCCACCTTCACCGCATCGGCACCGGCCTCGATCAGGTCGCGAGTGGCCTCCGCTGTAACTACATTCCCCACGATCAGCTCGATATCGCAGTTCTTCTTGATCCGCCGAGTGGCCTCGATCACCCCAACCGAATGGCCATGAGCGGTATCGAGGACAATAACGTCGACGCCCTTCGCAATCAGGGCCTCGACGCGCGCATCGTCGTTCGGTCCGATGGCTGCACCCACGCGCAACCGCCCGCGTTCGTCCCGCGATGCGTTGGGAAATGCCTCCAGCTTGTCGATATCCTTGATCGTGATCAGCCCTTGAAGCCTCATTCCTTCATCAACTAGCAGCAGCTTCTCGACTTTCCTGTTGTTGAGAATCTCCTTCGCCTGCTCGGGCGTCGTCCCAGGCGGCGCCGTCACCAGGTTCTCTTTAGTCATCACTTCCGAGATCGGGCGGCTGAGGTCGGACTGGAACTTCAGGTCGCGGCGAGTGAGGATGCCGACCAGTTTGTTGCCATTGACGATCGGTATCCCGGAGATACCGGACTGCCTCATAATGTTCTTGGCGCGTTCTACCGTCTCGGTCGGCGGTAGTGTCACAGGTTCCATGATGACGCCGTTTTCCGACCGCTTGACGTGATCCACTTCCGTCGCCTGCGCCTCGACCGAGAGATTGCGGTGGATGATGCCGATGCCGCCTTCCTGGGCCAGGCCGATGGCCATGCCGGACTCGGTGACGGTATCCATCGCCGCCGAGACCAACGGAATATTCATCCGAATCTTCCGAGTAAGCTGCGTGGACGTATCGACGTCACGCGGTATGACCGCCGATCTCATCGGTACCAGCGACACGTCGTCAAAGGTGATCCCATCTCCCACGAACTTATCGTTCACTCTCAATGGCCTCCTGGAGATTGCCGAATATGCATGTGGAGCAGCCTTACCAGGCTGCTGATAAACTGACAGGCTCAAAGCCTACCCCACATATTTCAGCACCGACGGGCGCAAAAGTCAATAATAAACTGATCGGAGCCATTTGCGTTGTAGCCTCTTCGGGCTCGATAGCCGCGACGTGAGCGTCTCTCTCTGTCGCCATGGGACAGTTGCGGCGGCAAAACAGCGCAGTCAGGACGCTTTTGGGCCAATCTCGCGTGTTTGCACCAGGCTCTGGGCAGACCGTCCCCTCGGTCGGTTCGATTCTGATCGTATCCGGCTCTGGAGGGGTGGCCTTACGCGGCCACCCGCACAAGGCTGCGCATCAGGTCCCTCCGATTCTGCCTCACTCGGCCCAGGGCCATTGCGAGCATTACGGCGAGCGCCAGGCCGC
>JAUWKK010000399.1 GCA_030614245.1 Planctomycetota bacterium
AATGTCGATAGCCGGCGTGGAGATTCTCAGGATCGTCTTGTGCGAAGCGCGGCTGTACTCGTCGATGAAATAGTCGGCCAGCATCGGGATATCGGTTTTCCGCTTGCGGAGCGGCGGCACATGGATGGGGAAGACATCGAGCCGGTAATACAGATCCTGCCGGAAGCCGCCCTGCGCCACGAGTTTCTGGAGGTCGCGGTTGGTGGCGGCAAGAATGCGCACATCGGTCTTGATCGTCTCTGCCCCGCCGACGCGCTCGAACTCCTTCTCCTGGAGCACCCTCAAGAGCTTGACCTGCATGGTGTGCGAGAGATCGCCGACTTCATCGAGGAGGATCGTGCCGCCGGCAGCGAGCTCGAAGCGGCCGATGCGCCGCCGGATGGCTCCGGTGAACGCCCCTTTCTCGTGGCCGAAGAGCTCACTTTCGATGATAGACTCGGGCAGTGCCGCGCAACTGACCTTGACGAAGGGCTTCGTGGCGCGCAGGCTGTTGTAGTGGACCGCGTGGGCGACGAGCTCCTTGCCCGTGCCGCTTTCGCCGCAGATCAGCACCGTCGCATCGCTGCGCGAGACCTGCGCGATCATGTCGTACACCGCCTGTATAGCGTTCGAGTTGCCTATGATATTGGCCGGATGGAAGCGGTTCTTCAGTTCCTCCTGCAGCCGGGTATTCTCCTCGAGCAATCTGAGTTGGTCTTCCTGGATCGATTGCCGAAGTTTGACAGCCTGCGCGATCATTGAGGCAATCGTCGAGAGCAGCCGCACATCTTCCTCGAACGAGACGGCCTCGGCGAAAAGCCTGTCAGCGCTGAGCGCGCCGATTACCTCGTTACCGATCTTGATCGGAACGCAGATGAACGCGATCTCCCTCTTGCGGAGTCGTCTGCGCGCGCCGGTACGATTGAGGAACATCGGTTCCTCAGAGATACTGGGCACGACGAGCGGGCGGCCGGTCTGCACGACCTTGCCCGTGACGCCCTCGCCAAGCCTGTATCGGCCGCGCTCCTGCTGGCTGTGCGATAGCCCATAAGCGGCCTCGATCGAGATCTCCCTGGTCTCGCGGTTCAACAGTGCCAGCGTTCCCCTCAGCATCCCCATGTGGCTTGCCATGGCCCTCAACACCGGTGCGAGTACATCGCGCAGGTCGAGGCTCTGGTCCAGAATCTGGCTGATCTCGAAGAGCAGTTGCAGCTCTTTAACTTCCCGTGGTGTCGTTGCAGAGTCCCGTTTCGACATCATGGTGTCCTTTCGACCCGGAGTCTCGTATAATAACGTCTTTCCCACCTCTAATCCTACTACAATGTAGCGCGAGAGTCAAATAAAATAATGAATGGCGGCGCACAGAGAGCCGGTCGTCGGTGACGGAGTTTCATCAGAGGGCGATGTTGGCCGGGATGTTCTCTATGATTCGCCGGTGAGTGGGCTCGGGCCGCCTCAGGCTTGCGCCACGGTGACAGTCAGCATCTCTCTCACTTCGGAGATGATGTATCCTGATTCCGGCAGGGTAGTGGTCTGGGTCGGCAGCGGGATGGGGTATGTGCGGTTTGCGGCGGCCGGGCCGGGATATTCCTGCTTGGATTCGACATCATTATTCATTCGGCGGTTATACTCCGGGTGTTCATCGAGGAACTGGATCACTTGTTCCAGCGAGAAGACCTCGCCGGGCTCGTGCAGGTTGCCGAAGAGTTCTCTGAGCATGGCGAGGTCCTCAGAATTTTCGAGGGCCAGCCGATAATCGCGCCGGTATTGCTCTTCAACGTGGAGTTCCTGAACGCGGAAGGCCCGGTTGCTGTTGAACTGCTGCAGAATGCAGTGGGAACTGGTCTTGTCGGCGGCGGAATCGCGGGCCTTTCTCAAGGCGTCCGTGCCGATGACTTCACATTCTGCCCCCTTGGGGAGGCCCGCGATGCGGGAGCAATCGGCTCCGGCCTCCACGTGGCGCCTGACGAGCAGGTCGATGTGCCCGGCGTCGGCCAGGATATTCCCACCGGCTATTCGGACTATTACGTCGGCGTCGGTGAGTTCAGCCGCCTTCAGCATCCTCGCCACCGGATCATCGCCCGCGCAGGTATGCCATTGGATTCGCTTCTTGCGGGCGATGTCGACCGCCGGCCTGCTGCTGGAGTGGTCCGAAGTACACAGGACAATGGCAGCCTGGGTGCTGCATTCGCTAAGGCGGTCGATCATGTGCTCGAGGGCGGTCTGATTACCGATCTTCGCCAGCAGATGGGCCGGCTGCTGTGCGTCGATGCAGATAGCCACACCGGCTGTAAGCTTGGACATGAAGATCGCGTGATCTTCATCAACATTGATGTGCGCAAGGTGCCCTAGTGGGTGTCCCGCTGCCGGAAGGACCCTGCCGGCCAGTATCATCGAGTGTGGAGCAGCCGTTCCCGGCTGCTGATTAATTGGCAGGCTGAAAGCCTGGCCCCCGTTACTGGTATCAGCAGCGGCATCAGTTGGCATATCGGCCTCGCATGCCCCGTCGACGATACCCAGCTGCTGGATCATGCGTGCCAACTCCTCCGGATTCAGCGACGCACGATGCTCATCCCGGTCGGGGGGGCTGTCAAGCGTCAGGCGCTTCTCGATGGCGACGGCTCCGAAAGTCGATGCGACCATCGGCAGTGTCAATGCTATCTTCCGCCCGGCGTCGACGTCGTCCTGAAAGCCGACCCAGCACGAGAATTC